>CAVKEA010000058.1:0-16497 GCA_963655305.1 bacterium | reverse complement strand
TGAATGCCGTGCTGTATGAAAATGAAGAAACGCAAATCGAAGATGTCGTCTTTTTGGACAAAGACCAAGACCCCGATTTTGAACACGAAAAGTTGAGCAAACTCGATATCCTGGCCCAAACGAATATGGGAGCACAAATCGACATCGAAGTACAAGTGCTGAAACATTCCTATTTGTCCGAACGATTTTTATATTACTGGGCCGGCCTGTATGGCTCGCAGCTGAAAGAAAAAGAACAATATACGCAGCTGAAGCCGACCATATCGATTATCCTGCTGGATTTTGACTATTTGCCGGAAACAGCATGGCACAACATCTATCACATTTGCAACGACCTATCGAAACAGCGGCTGACAGACCATTTTGCCATGCACTTTATAGAAATTAAAAAATTCACGTACAGTGACATCAAGAAACTAACGAAATTAGGAACCTGGGCAGCGTATTTTTCTAATTGTGATGAAAAAGAAATGGAGGTGTTAACCATGAACAATACAGTCATGAAAGACGTAGCTAAAGCAGAAAACGCCTTTACGAGTGATGAAACGATGCGTTACAAATACATGCTGCGGGAAAAAGCAATCCGTGATTACTATTCAGGCTTGGACGATGCTAAGCAAGAGGGCATAGAGATAGGCGAAAAACGTGGTGAAGAACGCGGCCGCAAGTTGGGTGCGCAGCAGGAAAAAATAGTGAATATCATCGGCATGCTGCGGGAAGGAATCGATATTACCTTGATTGCCAAGATTACATCGTATTCTGTAGAAGAGATTCAACGGATAGCGGAAGAACACATGCATTGACTTAAACAGACTAATAGAATGATAAAGAGTTAACGTACTATAATCACAGGGAAGTGGCCGCATACCGGGTCACTTTCCTGTGATTTTTTGTAGTTGTGAATACACATTAGTTTTTCATGTGTATACTTTAGTATATATTGACGACACTTCATTCCGGACGCCTTGCCGTTCATGCTATATTATGCTATAGTAAAACCATCATAAAACGTAAGGAGGTGAAAACCATGTATCCTGTCCAACCTGTAATTTCTTATTTAACCACCATTTTTACAACCATGATGCACGTCCACAGCGATGCGACGGCTAAACAACATACGGGGGGGGGGGGTATTCTTGGAGTTATAAGTATATACATGTAAAAAAACAGACGCAGGGATGGGTGCGTTTTGTTTCATATAGATATACAGCAGGACAGTGTAGGCATATACTGTCCTTTTTGGCATGTCTGTCTTCTTTTATTGCCTATCATCATCTGTTGTATCCTGCAGTACATGCGTCATGGAATGACAGGAGCATGACAGTATCCGTATGAAATGTGCTGTTTGCGGCAAAGAATTTACGCCAACCCGCATCACTCAGCGATACTGCGGATATACCTGCAGGAGGTATGCCAATCACCATGGAATCAATGACAACCGTGTGGAAGGGCCACTCTATGCTCCCGTTATACGGGAATTTACGTGTCTGCGGTGCGGTAAGCGGGTACGGGTAACAGATGGCAGGGACTGCCGTACTAAATTCTGTTCACAGCATTGTGAAAAATTATATTGGAAACACTCCAAAAAAGTATCTTCGATAGTAGTGCATCGGGAATTTACCTGCCGGGAATGCGGCAAGGTCGTTGTCGTTACGACCCCCGAAGACCGGCGTCGGGCCTTTTGTTGTGATGACTGCCGGAAACGCTGGTTTAACAAACGGCGGAAGGTTTCGTATGAACAGAAATAATACTTGAAAAAGTACGTATAAAAGAAGGAGGATATCTATATGAACAAGATATATAAAGTCGTGTGGAGTAAAGCCAAAAATTGTTATGTCGTAGCATCAGAATTTGCCAAAAATCAGAGTAAGTCTTGTTCAACAAAAAAGGTTTTAGCTATGATGTTGGTTACAGGTATTATGACTACAGGAGGAGCTATAAATAGTATACAGGCAGCAAATAAAACAAATACTAAAATACCGCCTAAAATGGTGGGATATGAACAAACATGGGATACGGATGTTCAGAATGGAAAATTAGGTACATCCATTAAAGCCTATCAATCCCAAGGAAATAATTTGCAATTGAATTTTTTGGAATTCGAAAAATCTAAGACAACAAAAGGTGAAAATTCACTAACTATCAGATTAGGTGCCTATGTCGATGGTGTAAATAAAGGTGGCAATTTATATTTTGTTGATACAAATACTAAGAATACAACTTTATCTACTGTTATTGATAATAAAGGTATCATAAAGTCAACATTAACAGATAGTGATAATAAAACTGTAGCAAGTACGGTTGATATTTCGAAATATGTACAGGGTGAAGTTAATAAAAAATCAGATTATCATTTAATTGCTAATACGGCTAAAGATTCAGAAGGTGTATACAAAGTAGATGATGCGGGTAATATTGAGTTACTTGTAGCTGACGATACAAATAAAAAAACTAATACAGTTAAAATTTCCAATGTCGCTAGCAAAGATTCTGTAGCTGTTGTATATGATAAAAACAAGACTTCTTTGAAAACGACAAATTCTAATGGTGTAGGAGATAATGCGATAGCATTAGGCAAAGGGGCATATGCCGTTAAAAATTCTATTGCTATTGGTAATGGTGCCTATACCCAGGATGGTACTTTTACACGAGGACAGAGTGTCGCATTAGGTAATGGAGCAGTCACTGGAGCGAAGAGTACTTCTATCGGTTCTAATGCTGTAGGAGGCAGAGAAGGAACGATTACCATTGGTGCGAATGCCAATAATGGAGCCGCCTACGCAACAATAGTTGGTACAGATAGCAAACTCAACTATACATCTCGTACCTCTGGTGTGGCTTCTACTATGATTGGTGCTAAAAATGAAATAAAGAATGATAATAAGACATATTCTGGTGTAGCTAATGGAATTTTAGGTGCATCTAACACCATTGAAAATTCCAATGGTGTTACCATCCAAGGAAGTGCTAACACAGTAACAAATGCATATAGAGATATGGCACGGACATATAAACCAGGTGAAGAACATTACAATCTTGGTGGTGTTTCTGTAAAGAAAGATACTGGTGCAGTTGGGATCCTTGGTGGCATGAATGAAGTTTCTGACCAAGTGTATACCAATGTAATTGGATTTGGGAATACTATTTCTGGAGATAAAGAAAATAGTAGCCATGATGTTTTCTTAGCAGGATCTAGAAATAAATTGACTAATATTTCTGATGCATTGGTTATGGGCAATGATAATACAATTACTGATCAGGTAGGAGTTATTTCTCTTGGCAATAAAACGCAGATTACTGCCAATCAGGCAACTGCTATTGGTAATGAAACGCATGTAAGTGCGGAAGGTGGAGTGGCTATCGGTACCGCTTCTGTAGCTGATAGAGTAGCTGGCCAAGAAAAAGGCGTAGTCGGTGCGTTTGCTCCTGACAAAATCGACGCAACGGACCAGTCTACTTGGATATCTACAGCTGGTGCTGTTTCCGTAGGGGATACAGAAAAAAATATTACTCGTCAGATTACTCACGTTGCGGCAGGTAGGGAAGATACAGATGCTGTTAATGTGGCACAGTTGAATAAAGTAAATGAAAATCTTACCAATCAAATTTCGCAGTCTAAGATAACAGTATCTGCAGGTAAAAATATTAATGTAACGTCAAAAGATAACGAGTATACGGTAGCCTTAGATGATGTAGTCAAACTTGGCAATGACAAAGTCGTTTTGAATGGTACTCATGGTACTATTCATGCTGCAACAGATGGGGCTGGTGTCGGCAGTGAAAATACTTTAGATTTCAATGAAAATGGTTTAGTTATAACGAATAATAATACAGGAAAGACCACTGTTAATGGAGATACGTTGACTATTGACGGGGGTAGTTTTGGTGGTCAAAGCAAAATCTTCGGATCGAATGCTCAATTTGGCAACGTACATATCAATAATTCTGCTATGATATCAACCATTACAGGGCTAACGAATACAATGACAGATTATGCTGGATTTGCTACTAGTGGCCGTGCAGCAACAGAAGAACAACTGAAACAGGTAAAAGATACAGCTAATACGGGCTGGAATCTCACAGCAGCGCATGGTGAAACGACAACTGTTAAACCGGGTGATACTGTTGATTTTAGTCCGGAAGATACTAATCTGACAGTTACGAATGATGGTACTAATGTAAAAATTGGTTTAAATCAAGATGTACATTTAACTAGTGCAACTTTTGGGGATACAATTATCAATGCCAATGGTCTCACGATAGGAGATGGTATATCTGGATTGGAATTCAGCAAAGATAGAGTCAGTGTTGGCGGACAGCGAATCCATGACGTAGAAGCTGGCCAAGATGATATGGATGCCGTCAATGTTAGTCAGTTGAATAACGTGAAGGAAACGGCAAACAAAGGATGGAATTTGTCTACTAATGGCGGCGAAGCTGCTAAGGTAGCACCGGGTGAAACAGTAGATTTCACAGGCGATGAAAACATTAGCGTCAATAATACAGGCAAAAATGTAACAACAACGCTGAATAAGAACTTGAAAGGCATTGAAACCATTGCCAATGGTCCATCCAAAGTAGTCTTGAATGAAGGCTATGCAGGCATGGCGTATGGCAATACGAATATTGTATTGATGGATAACGGTGTGTATCTGAACGGCAAAGTAAATGTGGATAAAGCTGGCCAGATTCACAATGTGACGGCAGGTACAGCTGACGATGATGCTGTCAATGTAAGCCAGCTGAATAAAGAAACAGCGGCGTCTAAGACAACGATTTCTGATGGGACCAATACTACGGTTACTTCTACCATAGCAGAAGATGGTCATACCGATTACAAAGTCAATCTGAATAAAGAGTTGGAAGGCATTGAATCGATTTCCAATGGAGATGCTAAAATTAATTTAAATGATGCAGGCATTATTCTTTCTAAAGGAAATGATAAAATCTTTTCTATTACAGATACAGGCATGGGAATGAGTGTCATCGGTGACGATTACCAGGCAAAATCCATTATGGTAACGAAGAACGGCACGGTAATTAGCGGTGGACTGAGTGTAGCAGGCAGCAAGATTACCAATGTAGCTGCAGGTACGGCTGATACAGATGCCGTTAATTTAGGCCAGTTGAATGAAGCTGTTTCTAAAGGAAACACAGATACCCATATTGATTATTCTAAAGACTATACAGTAGGTGCTGATAATAAGGTATCTATGGATGTTTTAAATAAGAATGGCGAAAAGATTGGTGATGTTACCATTAGTGATGTTGCAAAGGCCAGTGATGTGGGTGATGTGACTAAGATTGCTTCTGATATTAAGAATAAAGAAGGGAATACAACGGTAGTCGATGCCGTCAACAACTTGAACGAAAAAGTCGGTGATTTGAACTACAGCAACGTAGGAGAAGGCAATATTCTTGACGGAGATAACACGACTACGGCGATTGGCAAATTAAATAAAAAATTAGGTGATGTAGAAAAGACTGCAGGCAAGCACAGCAGTGTTTCGACAGAAGACAGCAATTTGAGCATCTCTGAAGGAACGAATACTGCTGGTGGTACGGATTACAAGGTCAGCCTGAATAAAGACCTGCAACTGGACAGTGTAACTACTGGTGATACGAAGATGGATACCAATGGCGTCCAAGTAGGAAATAATGTATCTCTTACTAAAGACGGCTTGACGGCAGGAGATACCAAAGTTACCAACGACGGTCTTTCTATTGGCGGTAAGAACTATGTTACCAAGGACGGTTTGAATGCCAACGATAACAAGGTAACAGGTGTGAAAGACGGCGATATTGCGAAAGGCTCTACAGACGCAGTTAACGGCGGTCAGCTTTATGAAACGAATCAGGCTATTGCCAACAACGCTACTAATATTTCGTCTCTCAGCCATTCTCTCAGCAACCTCGACAACCGCGTCAACAAAGTCGGTGCCGGTGCTGCGGCATTGGCAGCCTTGCATCCATTGGATTTTGACCCGGATGCGAAGTGGGATTTTGCTGCCGGCTACGGCAACTACCGCGGCACGAATGCAGCGGCTATTGGGGCATACTATCGTCCGAATGAAGACGCGATGTTCTCTGTTGGCGGTACCTTTGGCAATGGAGAAAACATGGTCAATGCCGGCGTAAGCTTCAAACTCGGTGCAGGCAGCAGTCATGTTTCGACATCCCGCGTGGCGATGGCGAAGGAAATCAAAGAACTGCGCAGTGAACTGGAAGCCATGAAATCGGCAATGCTCGATGCCAATGCCGGCAAGAAGATAGATACGTCCAAACTGCAGCTCTTCCCGGATGTACCGCAGAATCATTGGGCTTACGAATACGTGGCACAACTTGCAGGCAACGGCATGATTGACGGCTATCCGGATGGCAGCTTTGCCGGAGATCGGCCTATGACGCGGTATGAATTTGCAGCTATCTTGTATCGTGCCATGACGAAAGGCGCCGTTTTATCCGATAAGATTTTGAACGAATTCTCGCATGAATTGGAATACTTCACTGTCGATACGGTAGCCAAAGATAAAGCAGGCAATCCGACAATTCAGCGTGTCCGCACGGTCAAAGACAACAAAAATAAATAAGATACACAGACAACTGAATACTTGATAGCAAGGGAACGGCAGCATGAGAAATAGTTTCTCGATGCGCCGTTCCTTTTTTGTCGTTTATCTTCAAGCTAAAAAAACTTTTAAAGGAAAAACATGATGTAGATGGTAAAAAAAAAAACGTTATGTTACTAGTTCAAAATCTGCTTGCCGCTCTATTTTAATCTAATTCTAATCGTATTTTAATTTTGTTTTAATCTTCGTATGCTATACTGTGCCCATATAGTGCAGAGACACTAAATATGATACAATACAAGGAGAAACACGGCGATGAATACCCTCAAGATTAACCGAATGAATGACTTTTATTTCAAGTATCTGCTGGGCAGTGAACAGCGCAAACATTTGACGATTCAGTTTTTAAATGCTGTGCTGTATGAAAACGAAGAAACGCAAATCGAAGATGTCGTCTTTTGGGACAAAGACCAGGGCCCCGATTTTGAACACGAAAAACTGAGCAAGCTCGATATCCTGGCCCAGACAAATACAGGAGCACAAATCGACATCGAAGTACAGGTGTTGAAACATTCCTATTTATCTGAACGATTTTTGTATTACTGGGCTGGCCTATATGGCTCACAGCTAAAAGAAAAAGAACAATATACGCAGCTGAAACCAACCATATCGATTATCTTGCTGGATTTTGACTATTTACCGGAAACGGCATGGCATAACATTTACCACATTTGCAACGACCTATCGAAGCAGCGGCTGACAGACCATTTTGCCATGCACTTCATAGAAATCAAAAAATTCACATATAGTGACATCAAGAAACTAACGAAATTAGGAACCTGGGCAGCGTATTTTTCCAACTGTGATGAAAAAGAAATGGAGGTGTTAACCATGAGTAATACAGTCATGAAAGATGTAGCCAAAGCCGAAAATGCCTTTACGCGTGATGAAACAATGCGTTACAAATACATGCTGCGGGAAAAAGCAATCCGTGACTATTATTCGGGATTGGATGATGCTAAGCAAGAGGGCATAGAAATAGGCGAAAAACGTGGTGAAGAACGCGGCCGCAAGTTAGGTATAGAGCAAGGAATAGAACAAGGATTAGCACAGGGACGTGAACAAGGATTAGTACAGGGTGTGCAGCAGGAAAAAATAGCGAATATTCTAGGGATGCTGCGGGAAGGGATAGATGTTTCCGTGATTGCTAGAATTACCTCATATTCTGTAGAAGAGATTCAACGGATAGCGAAAAAACATGCATTGTTTGAATAGGCTAATAGAATGACAGCGGTTTACATGCTGTAACGACAGGGAAGCGACTGCATAGAGGGTCACTTCTCTGTTATTTTTTTGTGCCGCAAAGGTATGGTACTCTTCTTCTTTCTACGATTTAACCAGTCGGTTTGATTTGTGAGTCACATCAGGAATTTAGGCTGTGTTTAGGGATGTTTTACTTGATAAAACGTTTAAAGTTGCTTACAATAAGGCTATAAAAAAATTTACAATGAAAAGGAAGAGGATAAGGAGACTTAGACATGAAACATTTGAAGATAGCGTACAGCTTTGATGTACAGTATTACTTTGTAGACAGTGACAGGGAAATTGTACCGGTAGAACAAACAGATTTTACGGATGTTGCCGTTGCTGTACTGTCAGACCAGGATTTTTTGTATATTGATAAAATTGATGCGACTGGTTTTGGCATTCCGATTATGGTCATTATGCCGGGCGGGGAAAAGCTGCCGCCGCAGTATGTCGGCAAGGTAGATGCTGTCATTACGGAAGAAATGGTCAATAAAAGCCGTTGTATTGCAACAGCAGAACGATTGGCCAGCAATTATGAACAATTTGTCCTGCCGCCGTTTTTTGCGGATTTGGTAGAATACGTGAGCGAAAAAAATAATCCCTTTGATTGTCCGGGCCATCAAGATGGGTTATTTTTCAAAAAGCATCCGGCTGGACGTTATCTTTATGATTTCTATGGTCCTCATATTTTTCAATCGGATATCTGCAATGCCGATGTTACGCTTGGCGATTTGTTGATTCATGAAGGGCCGGCATTGGAGGCGCAGGATTTTGCAGCTGAAGTATTTCATGCGGATAAGACGTATTTTGTTTTAAATGGGTCTTCTTCTTCCAATAAAGTCGTTACGAATGCCCTGCTCACGCCGGGGGATTTGGTGCTGTATGACCGCAACAATCATAAATCCGTGGCCTTGGGAGCATTGATTCAGGCTGGTGCTACGCCGGTTTATTTGGAAACGGCCCGCAACCCATATGGATTTATTGGTGGTATTGATGCGCATTGTTTTGATGAAGCGTATTTGCGGAAATTGGCAGCCGAACGAGATCCGGAAAAAGCCAAGGCGAAGCGGCCGTTTCGGTTAGCTGTCATTCAGCTGGATACGTATGACGGTACATTGTATAATGCCCGATATGTTGTCGATAAAATCGGCCATCTTTGCGATTATATTTTGTTTGATTCGGCGTGGGCCGGATATGAACAGTTTATTCCCATGCTGAAAGATTGCTCGCCGCTGTTGCTGGATTTGCATGCAGATGACCCAGGGATTATGGTTACGCAGTCCGTTCACAAACAGCAGGCCGGATTTTCGCAGGCATCGCAGATTCATAAGAAGGACAGCCATATTCATGGACAGGCCCGCTACTGCAATCATAAAACATTTAACAACGCGTTTATGGCCAATGCCTCGACAAGTCCGTTTTATCCTATGTTTGCCACGATTGCTGTCAATGCCAAAATTCACGCTGGCGATGCCGGACGGAGAATGTGGCGTGACTGCGTAAAATTGGGCATTGATGCCCGCAAGAGCATCCTCAAGCGGTGTAAATATATCAAGCCGTTTGTGGCGCCGACAGTGCATGGAAAACCATGGCAGGACGGTGATACGGATGCCATGGCTGACGATATTGCGTATTTCACGTTTGAACCGGGTGCCAAGTGGCATGCGTTTGAAGGGTACGGGCCGGAACAATACCGTGTGGATCCCTGCAAGCTGCTGCTCACGACGCCGGGTATTCAGGCCGAAACGGGAGAGTATGAAGATTTTGGCATTCATGCTAATATTTTGGCAACGTACTTGCGCGGCAATGGCGTTATCCCGGAAAAGTGCGACCTCAATTCTATCTTGTTTTTACTGACGCCGGCAGAAAACCGCAATAAGCTGCGCTTTTTGACATCTCAGCTGGTACGGTTTGAACGCTTTGTCGATAATGACGTTCCTATGCAGGAAGTCCTGTTGGGGGTATATAATTCCCATCCGGCCCGCTATGCCGGCTATACGATTCAACAGCTGTGTCAGGAAATGCATGATTTCTACAAAGACCGCAATGTAAAAGAACTGCAGAAAAAGCTCTTTCGCCGTGAGTATTTTCCCGAATATGTCATGAAGCCCCAAGATGCGCAGTATGCATTTATTCGCGGACAGCGGGAATTAGTGCCTTTGGATGAAATCGAAGGACGAATTGCTTTGGAAGGAGCTTTGCCATATCCGCCCGGTGTCTTATGTGTCGTGCCGGGAGAACGGTGGTCCCATACGGCGGTGCAGTATTTCAAAGCGTTGGAAGAAAGCTTAAATGAACTGCCCGGCTTTGCGTCGGAAATTCAAGGGGTATACCTGGAAAAAGAAGATGACGGACCGATTCGCGCGTATGGCTATGTGTTAAAAGAATAGTGAGTTTCTAAAAACTGAAGCAAAATCCTGCCTTGTTGGAATAGCCGCAAGGCAGGATTTTTGATATATAAGCGGGAGAAATTACTGTTTTTTAACAGTGAATAATTAAACGTTTAAACTATTCCGATGAGATATAGTAAAAGTAATTATGACTAACTTTTTTGGAATAACAAGTATTGACAAGCACGTAAAACTCTCTATAATAAGGACATGCAGCGAAAGTTGATGAAAAATCACCATATAAATAGACAAGGAACGAGAGCAAAAAAAACGCAGTCCCCTTTTTACAGAGAGTCAGCGGCTGGTGCAAGCTGATAAAGCCTGGCGTTTGAATATATCACTCGTGAGTTCTCTTCGTGAACAGAGTAAGGAAGAGCGGCTGTCCCGTTATCGGCAGATTGTGCAGAATGAGTAATAATGCAGGGTGGTACCGCGTAACGACGCCCCTGTTTCCCAATCGGAAGCAGGGGCGCTTTTATATGGGGAAAAAGCTGCAGCGTAAAGTTTTTATCATATATAAGGAGAGTTGAATCGTATGAAGAAGAAATGGATGTTTCGTTGTGTAGCGGCTGGCTTGGCCGTTATGATGACCGCAGCATTTGCTGGCTGCGGCAGTAAAAACAGTGCTGGCGGCGCCGATGGCAAATCGGTTAAACTTGGTTTTATTACAGCGTATACAGGCCCGGGTGCAGCGTATGGGCAGGCCATGAAAGACGGCGTGGACTTGGCTGTAGAAGAAATCAATAAAGATCCTAATACCAAGGTAAAAATTGATTTGAAGACATATGATACGAAGTTAGACAAAACAGAAGCAATTAATGCGATGAAAAAAGCCATCGAACAGGATAAAGTCTTGGCGATAGAAGGTCCAATGACGACAGGTGAAGTCATGGCTGCCGGCCCTATTGCGCAGCAGGATAAAGTAGTTTCCTTCACAACTGGCGGTACTGGCCCGGATGTTACGAATATTGGCGATTATATTTTCCGCAATGCTATTCCTGGTAAACTGGCTATTCCTCAGACCGTAGAAAAAGCACAGAAAAAACTGGGCTTCAAGAAAGTAGCTATTTTATATTCTAATAATAATGACCAGATGGTTGGGGAAAGCAAAATTTATCAGAAAGTATTTGCAGATGCCGGCATTGAAGTCGTTGCAACAGAAACATTTGCCGATAAAGATACAGATTTCTCTGCACAGTTGACTAAAATCCAGGCTGCTAATCCGAACGTCATCGCCGTTGCCGGGTTGTATCAGGAAGGCGCGCTGATTGCCAAGAAAGCTCGTGAAATGGGCATGAATCAGCCGATTATCGGCAACAATGGCTTTAACAGCCCGGAATATATTAAACAGGCCGGCGCTGCTGCTGACGGCACGATGGTTGCTACACCGTGGAACCCGGAACGCCAGAGTGAAAAAGCACAGAATTTCCGCAAAGCATTCGTTGCTAAATATGGTCATGAACCGGACCAATTTGCTGCTCAGGCCTATGACGCAATGTATATCCTTCATAAAGCTGTTGAACAGTCAGGTACTACGACAGACCGTAAAAAATTCCGTGATACGTTGGCTAAAATTAAAGACTTTGAAGGTGTTACTGGTAAATTCTCCTTTGATGATCATCGCGATCCGGACATGGATTTGGATGTTCTCGTTATTAAGGATGGCAAATGGACGCCGCTTTCGTAATTTAGGTATAGATTGTTCGTCTTAGAAAGGAACAGAATCGTGTTTTTTCAGCAGCTTATAAATGGATTAAACCTGGGAAGCGCCTATGCAGTAATTGCTATTGGGTATACGTTGGTATTTGGCGTGCTGAATATTATCAACATGGCTCATGGCGAAATATTCATGTTTGGCGCATTTATCGGCCTGATTTTGGTAACGCAGGCCGGATGTAATATTATTGCGGCTCTTGTTGGTGCCATGATTGGCGGTGCTGTGCTGGGATTCTTCTTGGAATACCTGGCACTGCGTCCGCTGCGCCGCCGCAAAGTTACCCATTTGGCGCCGCTTATCAGTACAATCGGCGTGTCTATCTTTTTGGAAAGCTTGGCCTTGAAGATATGGGGGCCGCAGACTCAGTCCTTTCCGGCACAGTTTGAAGGAGCGCTCATGGACATGGGCTTGTTTAAAGTATCCGCTATCCAAGTGATTGGCTTTGGCACAGCAGTTGTCCTGATGATTCTTTTGACGCTGCTGCTGGATAAGACAAAGATTGGCAAAGCGATTCAGGCTACGTCGGAAAACATTGAAACGGCAGGACTTCTCGGCATCAATACGAGCCGTATCATTACCTTTACGGTCATGGTAGCTTCTGCATTGGGAGCAGCAGCCGGTGTGCTGGTAGGGCTTTCATTCAATGCTATTGAACCGACAATGGGGATGACCATGGGATTTAAAGGGTTGGCTGTCCTCATCCTGGGCGGTTTGGGAAATGTGCGCGGTGCGATGGCCGGCGGGTTTATTCTGGGTATTGCCGAAGTATTCAGTGTAGCATACGGTGCTTCGTCGTATCGTGATGCCGTTGCGTTCGGCATCATTATCCTCATCCTGTTTTTCCGTCCGGAAGGGTTGTTTGCTAAAAAAGGAAAAGGGGGCAGGCCATAATGGATGAAGTATTAAACGGGTATGTCCTGCAGGTATTTGTCTTTATTTGCATTAACTGTATTTTGGCCCTGTCCGTTTACATGACATTGAGTACAGGGCAGATGTCGTTGGGCAATGCTGGCTTTATGAGTTTTGGTGCGTATACGTCTGCCATATTGACCATGCAGGCCGGCGTACCCATGATACTGAGCATTATTGCCGGCGGCGTGGTCGCTGCTGCAGTAGCCCTTATCGTCGGCATACCGACGACGCGTCTTCACGGCATGTATTTGGCCATTGCCACGCTGGGATTTGGCGAAGTCGTCCGCGTATTGGCTTTGAATTTAAAAATTACCAACGGTGCCCTGGGGTTGTCCGGCATTCCGTCCATGACTGGTTCTCTTGGCGATATAGCCAGTGATTTGGGCCTTTTGGATGCGTTGGAAATGGATACGCAAACAGCAGGCCAATTAGGGATGTGCATCGTCCTGCTGGTTATTGTTCTCGTTATTTTGGCTTTTTGGCATCGACTGGAACAATCCCGCATTGGCCGGGCTTTTGCAGCGATTAAGGCCGATGAATATGCCGCAGAATTATCGGGCATTCATGTCGTATATTACAAGATGATGTCTTTTTTGTTCAGTGCGTTTTTTGCAGGTCTTGCCGGTGCGCTCTTTGCCCATACGGCCAACTTCATCAGTCCTACTGATTTTTCTTGGCATAAAGTAGTTGATGCGCTGTTATATTGCGTATTCGGCGGCAGCAATGTCATGTGGGGTTCTCTGCTGGGTGCCGTCATTTTGACGATTTTGCCGGAAGTGCTGCGGGATTTGGCAGAATACCGGGATATCATGTACGGTATTATGCTCGTCGCTCTTATGGCGTTCAGACCGGACGGCATCTTGTCGTATGATGTCATGCAGCGTCTGTCCAAATGGCGTCGCAGCAGTCATAGGAAGGACGGTGTGCAGTAGGATGCTATTAGAATTACAGCATGTCATAAAGCGTTTTGGCGGCGTTACGGCATCTTCTGATATTTCTTTTGCTGTGGCAGAAGGAGAAATTTATGGTATTATCGGGCCGAATGGCGCCGGCAAGACGACGCTGTTTAACTTGATTACCGGTGTATACCAAGTGACAGAAGGAGATATTCTGTTTCAAGGACAGTCTATTGAAGGGAAAAAGCCGCATCAGATTACGTCTTTGGGTATTTCCCGAACCTTTCAGAATATTCGCTTGTTTCCGCAGATGACCGTATTGGAAAACTGTTTGGTCGGCTGTCATACGCAGCTGCAGTCCGGCATTTGGGCCAGTGTATTTCATTCCCGCAGCCAGCGGGCAGAGGAACGCAAAGCCTGCGAAGAAGCGATGTCTCTCCTTCGTTTTGTGGGCCTTGAAGAAGATGCCGACTGTATTGCGTCTTCTTTGCCATATGGTAAACAACGAAAGCTGGAAATTGCCCGTGCGATGTCTGCACATCCTAAACTGCTGCTGCTTGACGAACCGGCGGCTGGCATGAATGACAGTGAAACAGCAAATCTTAGCCAATTAATTCGTGGTTTGCGGGATACATTCCACGTCAGCATTATCCTTATCGAACATGATATGAACTTGATGATGCATTTGTGCGATCGGCTGCTCGTTGTCAATTTTGGTGAAAAGCTGGCAGAAGGAACGCCGCAGGAAATTCAGCAAAATCCAGCTGTTATTGAAGCGTATCTGGGCAAGGAGGGTGCATAATGCTGCTTGAGTTACAACATATTGTTGCCGGGTACGGCAATATTATGGCATTGAAGGATATTAGTTTATCTGTACCGGAAGGTGCTATTGTGTCGCTTATCGGTGCCAACGGTGCCGGTAAATCTACGACTATGAAAGCGATCATGGGCATCGTCACGCCGCGTCAGGGTACGGTTTTGTTTCAGGGAAAACCGTTGAAGCATGAAAAATTGTACCAAGTCGTTCGCGAAGGCATATCGTTGGTTCCGGAAGGAAGACAAATTCTGCAGAATATGAGTGTAGAAGACAATTTATACTTAGGTGCGTATCAGCGCAGTGATACAGCCGGTATTGCAGAAGATTTGCAGCATGTATATGAAAAATTCCCTCGCCTTTTGGAACGCAAAAAACAATATGGCGGCACCTTATCCGGCGGGGAACAGCAAATGCTGGCTATCGGCCGGGCGATGATGGCACGGCCTAAGCTCCTGCTTTTGGATGAACCGTCTATGGGGTTGGCTCCCATCGTAGTACAGGAAATTTTTGATGTTATTCAGGATATTAATAAAGGCGGTACGACAGTACTGCTGGTAGAACAAAATGCCAAGAAGGCACTGCAGATTGCCGATTATGCGTATGTTATGGAAACAGGGAACATTGTGCTGCACGGTAAGGCAGCAGACATTGCTTCCAATCCGCAGGTAACGGCAGCCTATCTGGGCGGCAGTACAGTACAATCATAAAAAAACATCCCCTTTGCAGCACGTTGTAGAAACGCTGCAAAGGGGATGGTTGTATTTTATGGATATTACAGTAAATGCTTGACTGCTTCTGCGATTTTTTTAGCAATATACGGATTGTTCATCGTATAGACGTGAATGCCGTCTACGCCGTTGGACAACAAGTCGGCAATTTGGTCAACGGCATACGCAATGCCGATATCCAGCATTGCATCATTGTTGTCACCGTATTTGGCAATGGCTTTTTGAAATTTTACAGGCAGGGTAGCGCCGCAGAGAGATACCATGCGTTCAATTTGTTTTTTATTGGTGACAGGCATGATACCGGCTTCGATAGGTACGTTGATGCCGGCTATTTCACACCGTTCCAGAAAACGGTAAAACATCGCATTGTCAAAGAAAAGCTGCGAAATCAATTCGCTGGCACCGGCATCGACTTTCGTCTTGAGATGGCGGATATCGGCAGCCGGTGTTTTTGCTTCTGTATGCGTTTCCGGATAGCAGGCTCCGATCACGTTGAATTCCGGGGCATTTTTTTTGATAAAGGCAACTAAATCACTGGCGTGTTCAAACACATGGGCGCGTTCTTTGCCCGGTGTTTCATCGCCGCGAAGGGCCAGGATGTTTTCAATGCCTGCTTGTTTTAATTCCTGCAGCGTATGCAGGGCTTCTTCTTCTGTCAAATAGATGCAGGGCATGTGGGCGGCCGTTTCACAGCCGTATTTATTTTTGATGGCCGAAGCGACTTCCACCGTACGATTGCCTCCCTGTCCGTTGGCTCCGCAGGTAACGCTAATAAAATCAGGGTTTAGCTTGCTCAATTCTTCTAAGGTGTTGTAGATCGTATCCAAAGGCATATCTCGTTTGGGGGGAAATACTTCAAAAGAAAAAACTGTTTTTTTGGCAAATAGTTCACAGGTGTGCATATATTCAAACTCCTTGTATGTATGATATTGATAGTAAAAAAACACAGCGGCCTGCCAATACAAGCATGTATTATAGTATGTATTATATCATGAAACGAAAAGAATAAAAAAGAAAAAGGGGCTGTAACAAAATGAGCTTTTTATCCCATTTTGTTGCGGCCTTCTTTCCTATACTTAACGCACTAGCTGGCATTTTTCATTTTCGTGAAAAATTGCCAGCTAGTGTTTTTAGGCGTACTTTAACAAGCCCTGCTGTTT
>CAVKEA010000057.1:0-17136 GCA_963655305.1 bacterium | reverse complement strand
AAAGAAAGAGGGCCGCAACAAAATGGGCTAAAAAAGCTCATTTTGTTACAGCCCCCTCGTATGCGTTATCTCTTGGATTATTTCAAGACAGCACCTGTGTTTGCAGATGTTACGAGACGAGCGTAACGGGATAAATATCCTGTCTTAACTTTCGGTTCAGGCTGCTTCCATGCCGCTTTGCGTTTTGCCAGTTCTTCATCACTGACTTCGAGCTGCAATTTACGATTAGGAATATCGATAGAAATCGTGTCGCCGTCGTGAATCAAGGCAATCGGGCCGCCTTCCATCGCTTCCGGCGAAATATGGCCGATGCAGGCACCGCGGCTGGCACCGCTGAAACGGCCGTCCGTAAGCAGAGCTACTTTCAAGCCCATGCCGGTAATAACGGCTGTCGGGTTGAGCATTTCGCGCATGCCCGGGCCGCCTTTCGGTCCTTCATAGCGAATGACAACAACATGTCCTTCTTTGATTTCACCGCCAATAATCGCTTTGATGGCGTCTTCTTCCGAATCATAGCATTTGGCCGTACCTGTGTAGGTAAGCAAATCTGGTTCGACAGCGCTTTCTTTGATGACAGAGCCGTCAGGAGCCAAATTCCCTGTCAAAATAGCAATACCGCCTTTATTCATGTACGCATTTTCGACGCTGTGCAGTACTTCCGGCCGTTCGTTGTGCGCATTGGCAATGCGTTCGCCAATCGTGCCGGTAACGGTTTTGGCATCCGTATGAATAATGTTAAGTTTTGTCAACTCTTTCATGACGGCGCAAATACCGCCGGCTTCGTTGAGGTCCTGCATATGGTACGTGCCGCCTGGGCTCATTTTGCAGATATATGCCGCTTTACGGCTGATTTCATCAAATTTTTGCAGCGGCAGATCAATGCCTGCTTCATGAGCAATTGCCGGTAAATGGAGGACCGTATTGGTAGAGCCGCCAATTGCCATATCGACAGCAATCGCGTTTTCAAAAGATTCCATCGTCATGATATCGCGCGGTTTGATATCTCTTTTGACCAAGTCCATAATAACCGCACCGGCTTTTTTAGCCAAAATACGGCGCGCGCCAAAATAAGCAGCCGGAATCGTGCCGTTGCCCGGCAGGCCCATACCCAATACTTCAGTCATGCAGTTCATCGTGTTGGCCGTAAACAGACCGGAGCAGGAGCCGCAGCCCGGACATGCCTGAAATTCCATTTCTGTCATTTCTTCCTGCGTCATCTGTCCGGATTCTACTTTGCCTGCGGCTTCAAACATCGTGCTGACGCTGATGTCTTTGCCTTTATGGCGTCCGGCCAGCATCGGGCCGCCGCTGACGACAACCGTCGGGATATTGACACGGCCTGCAGCCATGAGCATGCCCGGTACGATTTTGTCGCAGTTTGGAATCATGACCAGACCATCAAAAGCATGACCGTTGGCCACTGCTTCGATGGAATCGCAGATAAGTTCACGGCTGGCAAGCGGATATTTCATGCCATTGTGTCCCATGGCGATGCCGTCACAAATCCCAATAGCAGGGAATTCAATCGGCGTGCCGCCTGCTGCCGCAACTCCCAGTTTGACAGCTTGGGCAATTTCACGCAGATGCATATGCCCTGGAATAATTTCATTAAAAGAATTGACAATGCCGATTAACGGTTTTTGCAAATCTTCATCGGAATAGCCCATAGCGTGGAATAATGTACGATGAGCTGTACGGGTAATACCTTTTTTTACAACGTCACTTCGCATGTAGTTAGTCTTCCTTTCTTTTGCAGTATTTTAACTATGAATACTTTTATTATATTACATTTGCTTAACAGGCGTCATCCCACGGGAAAGGGAAATCTGTCCTGTACGGGCAATCTCAATAATTTCATAATCTTCCAGCATATGCAGGCAGGCTTCAATATGGTCTTCCCTGCCGGTCAAGCGGAATATAAGGGATTTTTTCTGCACGTCTACGACTTTGGCATGGAAAAGATGAGCAATATTCGTCAATTCTTCGCGCACTGTCGGTGTTTCACATTTTACTTTTATCATCGCCAGTTCATAGCTGACAAAAGGTGCATCATCCAAATTGACGACTTTAATAACATCGATGAGTTTGGCCAGCTGATTGACAGCTTGGTCCAATTCCCAACGATTTTCTACGGATACGACAATGTTGATACGCGTTACGTCCGGTTCTTCTGTATAGCCGGCATTGATGTACTCAATGTTAATGGCACGGCGGCTGATTAGGCCGGCAACATGCGTCAATACGCCCGGTTTATTATCGGCTAAAATAGCCAAATGCTGTTTCATCATTGTGCATCTCCTCCTAACACCATTTCATCCAGTCGTTTACCACCCGGTACCATGGGATATACGTTTTCATCGGCAGGGATAAAGACATCCAGTAAAGCCGCTCCCTTTGTCGTAAACAATTTTTTCAAGCCGTCGGCTAATTCTTCCGGTTTATGAACGGCAAAGCCGGGCACGCCCATCGCGCCGGATACGTGCGTTAAATCAGGATTTTTATCCAATACGGATTCAGCATAATGGCCGTTGTAGAACATGCGCTGCCACTGATTGACCATCCCCAAAACACGATTATGGAGAACGATGACTTTGACATCAATACCGTATTTATGCAGCGTAGCAAATTCCTGACAGTTCATCATAATACTGCCGTCGCCGGTAAATAAAACGACTTGCTGCTTAGGACAGCCTACTTTGGCCCCCATGGCTGCCGGCAGGCCGTATCCCATCGTCCCCAAGCCACCGGAGGTAAGGAAATGGCGCGGCTTTGTGACTTGGCAGAACTGCGCAGCCCACATCTGGTGCTGGCCTACGTCTGTAACAAAAAATGTATCGTCATTGGTCCATGTATGTACTGCTTCAAACAATTTCTGCGGCGAAACAGCGTCCGGCAAATCCCGTGTAGCAAACGGATGGGCAGCTTTCATCGCCAAAACCTGCGAGCGCCATTCTCCATACCGTTCTGCCAAATGCGTTTCATGGGCTGCTAATTTTTCATCCAGCAGCGGCAGGGACCAGCGAAGGTCACCATTGACGCTGATGTCTGCATGGACAATTTTATTGATTTCTACTTTATCGATGTCAAAATGGACAATCTTGGCATTGGGAGCAAAGTTTTCGACATCCCCTGTAACACGGTCGTCAAACCGAGCACCAACGGCTACCAACAAATCGCATTTTGTTACGGCCATATTAGCAGCGTATGAACCATGCATGCCGACCATTCCCAAATGGGCATCATACGTATCCGGGACAGTTCCTTTACCCATCAGCGTCGTGACGACGGGGACATGCATCTGTTGGACGATATGCTTGAGCCGATCTGACATATTGGAAAGCACTACGCCGCCGCCAGTCAAAATGACAGGGCGTTTTGCCTTTTCAATCGCTTCTACAGCACGTTCTACATCCGCTTCATCACCGACATGGCACCCCTGATAGCCGCGCAAATGCACCGTTTCAGGATATTCATAATCAAACGGCGTATCAAATACATCTTTAGCGACATCGACGAGTACCGGACCGGGTCTGCCTGTCGCTGCAATATAAAAGGCTTCTTTCAACACGCGCGGTAAGTCTTTTGCATTCTTTACCAAATAATTGTGTTTGGTAATTGGCGTCGTAATGCCGGAAATATCAGCTTCTTGGAAGGAATCCCGTCCAATGAGCGGCGTAGCTACCTGTCCGCTGATAACGACTAGAGGAATCGAATCCATGTTGGCTGTCGCAATCCCCGTAACCATGTTGCAGACACCAGGGCCTGACGTAGCAAAGCATACGCCGGTCTTCCCTGTGGCTCTTGCATAGCCGTCCGCTGCATGGACAGCTCCCTGTTCGTGTCCCGTCAAAATGTGCGGGAACTTTGCTTTGTATAATTCATCGTACAAAGTCAGTACCGAGCCGCCGGGATAGCCGAAGACGACTTGTACATCTTCACGTTTCAAGCTTTCAATTACTGCTTGTGCGCCAGTCATTTTCATAGATTCTTCACCTCTTTAAAAATCACGGGGCCTCCTGCAGGAAGCCCTGTGTACTCATACTTAATCGTTCTGGTCGTTATTATGGAGCCACGGCATCATGGCACGAAGTTTTTCGCCAACTTGTTCCAACGGATGTTCTGCGTGCTGACGGCGCATTGCCAAGAAATGAGCACGGCCGCCGGCTTTGTTTTCCAGGAGCCAGTCTTTGGCAAATGTGCCGTCCTGAATATCGCTCAAAACTTTCTTCATAGCCGCTTTGGATTCCTGCGTAACGACTTTCGGGCCGGCAGTGTAATCGCCGTATTCAGCCGTATCACTGATGGATTTACGCATCTTAGCCATGCCGCCTTCATACATGAGGTCAACGATCAGCTTCATTTCGTGGAACGTTTCAAAATAGGCGATTTCCGGCTGATAGCCTGCTTCACACAATGTTTCAAAGCCGTTGGTGATGAGCTGGCAGATACCGCCGCAGAGAACAGCCTGTTCCCCAAAGAGGTCTGTTTCTGTTTCTTCCTGGAATGTCGTCTGGATGACGCCGGCACGTGTACCGCCGATACCGCGGGCATATGCCAAAGCGAGGTCAAAGCATTTGCCTGTTGCATCTTGTTCGACAGCAAATACATCCGGTACACCGCCGCCTTCTACAAAGGTACGGCGAACGAGATGGCCTGGGCCTTTTGGTGCAACCATGAATACATCGACATCAGTCGGCGGCACGATTTGTTTGAAATGAACGTTAAAGCCATGGGCAAAGGCCAAGGCACTGCCGGATTTCAAATTCGGACCAATTTCTGTTTTATAGACGTCAGCCTGTTTTTCATCTGGAATCAAAACCATCGTAACGTCTGCTTCTTTGACTGCTTCTGCAACTGTTTTTACTTCAAGGCCGACAGCCTTTGCTTTTTCTACCGATTTACTGCCTTTATACAAACCGACGACGACATCGACGCCGCTTTCTTTCAAATTCAGCGCATGGGCATGGCCCTGACTGCCATAACCGACAACAGCAACTTTTTTGCCTTTCATTACGTCCCAGTTTACATCTTGATCATAAAATACTTTTGCCATAATAACATATCTCCTTTGAGTATAAAAAATAATTTATCTCGTTGGGATTTAGAGATTTGTCAACAGAGGCCAACAAAAAAACTCCATCCCTCTGCTGAGGGACGGAGTATAATTCCGCGATACCACCCTGATTCCCAAAACCATTACTGATTTTAGGCTCTCTACAACGTACCAACATACGCGTTTCCTATAACGTGGAAAAATCGTCAGTGCTTAACACGCTGCTTCAGCACTTCTCTTCCGGGATGATTTTCGTTCGTTCGCAACTGCTGATTCACACCATCCATCAGCTCTCTGAGAATTGACTTGAACTAACTACTCTTTCCCATCATCAGATTTTTTCTATTCATTCACTTTCCGGCTCGTTCGTGCGGGCTCATTTGAAAAGCTTGACCACATTCTACAAAAAGTATTTGAATTTGTCAACAATTTTTTCGAAATATTCTTAAAAATTTTACGTTAAACGTTTTTTAGCTCAAATAATTTCCTTTTATTGCTTATTGCCGAGATACCATTTGACAAACTGCTGGGCAATCCGCCCGTTGCGGCCGGAATGTTCCATTTCCCAACGCACGCCGAGGATGCGCAGTTCTTTTTTGTCGAGGACGACACCGGCTTTGCGCAGTTCATGGTCAATAATTGCCAAATATTCATCCTGCGTCGGCGCGGCATAATGAATAATCAAACCAAACCGGTCCGATAAGGAAATAGATTCATTGGTGCTGTCATCGCGATATACTTCATCCATTTCATCATTTCTATCTTTCCATGTTTCTTTCAGCAAATGGCGGCGATTGGACGTCGCATAAATAAGGACATTGTCCGGCTGCGGCGTAACACCGCCGTCAATCGCCGATTTGAGATATTTATATTCTTTTTCGTCTTCATCAAAAGATAAATCGTCAAGAAACAGAATAAATTTTTTGCTTTTAATGAGACTGAGTTTTTCCATAATACCCGGAAGTGCCGCTAACTGGCCCCGTTCAATCTGCAGCAGGCGAAGTCCCGCTTCGTGATACTGCCAAACCAGCGATTTGACAGCTGTAGACTTGCCCGTTCCTCTGGCACCAGTCAGCAGTACATTGTTGGCACCGCGATTTTTAATGAAATTCACAGTATTTTGCAGCAGTTTTTCTTTTTGGGCCTGATAGCTAATCAAATCGTCCCATGCCAAATGGGGAAATTCTTCAATCCCTACAAGGCGGTTTTGGGAATTAATACGAAAGGCCATATATCGCGCCAGTTTGCCGCGGCCATACGTCTTATAATGCGTCAGCAGGGCATCGGTTCCTTCATCCGGCGTCTGGCACGCTTCCATCGTTTTGACCAATGCCTGCAGGCAGGCATCTTCTTTGGGCTGCGACGGCATATACGTATCCAAAAACGCACAGCCAAACAAATCATTCGCTGTGCTGTGCAGATACGGCCACAAGACCTTCATATCCATTGCCAGCGCATTTCGCAGCCCTGTACCGTATGTCCCAACCTGTTCAATCGTCACAGCAGCTGTATTTTCACCATCACATAACGTTCGCAGTAAAAACTGCTGCCAAATATTGCCGCACACACCGTGCATTTCTGCATACTGCACCAGCTGGCTGACAATATACGGTACTTCCTTTTCTTCGTTTGTCTGCATATATCGGTTTACTGCCTGTACAAGCGGCATCTGCAAAAAGCTGCGGCAAACCATCAATTGTTCCATAGAATCGTATTCCATGCGCATTCCTCTCCTGTCTGTTCGTAGTTGTTTTTCCAAAAAGAATACCAAAAAAAGAAACTTTTTTCAACTTTTTCACCGTATTGCTTGTTTCTCTATCTTTTTTGCTGTATTTGCTATCGTTTCAACAGACTGCTAATGCTTTTCATTTTATTGTATAATATTACGTCTTTATTTATAATGGCGAGTCGTCTTCATGTCTTTTTACAGTACACATTAACGGTCTGTGTCGTTTTACAATATATCTTATATAATTCGCAAACAATGAACAACATCTCTCATAATGCATAGAAAAATTCCAGCTCCGCTCGCCCCCTATGTGTTGCAGATAGTTTTGTCCGTCAGTATGATTTACGATATCAGCATTTGCTTTTGCAAATTGTACTATTTACACATAAATCATATATTCTCTGTATTTTTTATTGACAATTTCCTTATGTATTCTATAATAATAAGTAGAGTGAGACCGTAAAGGCCGCATGAAGGGGTACACCACCGTGGGTGTAGTTTTCTTCATGCGGCTTTTTTTCATTTCATCTCTCTAAATAATCCTAACCATAAAAAAATGCAAAAAGCCTGACAGACCAATCCACTGTCAGGCTTTTTGTGTTATTTTTTTTATTATGCGTTTTCGGCATTATTATATATTCAAAATAGTTATTTATTTTTATTCATTATATATTAATAAAACGTTTTTTCTCCATTAAGCATATACCACTTCGTCAAATATGTTGTCATATATAAAAAATAATATATATTTTTAATGTATAATCATTGACGAGGCTATGAGATTACTGTATAGTTATATATATAAACTATTTCTTGTCATTTACAATATTATATAATCAGGTGATATAATCGTGTTAAAAGTAGCTGCAATTACCAATCACGAACTCGCCCCGACAAACTACTGGGATCAGTTGGAACAAATAGCCGCATCCGATGTAGATGTCATCGTCCTTCGTGAAAAGAACTTGTCCGAAGAAGAATACACGAATTACGCCAAACGGGCATTGCGTTTATGCAATATTCATGACAAAACATGTATTCTCCATCATTTCGGCAAAGCCGCCATTCGGCTTCATGTGCCTCGTTTTCAATGTTCCCTGAACTATTTAGAAACACATTCTTCGCTGCTCTATTATATGACTACACTGGGCGTATCTGTTCATACACCGGAAGAAGCTAAAAGAGCAGAAGAATTAGGGGCTACGTACATTATGGCAAGCCATGTGTTCCCTACAGCCTGCAAAAAAGATTTACCGCCTATTCATCCTCAAACGGTACAGGCTATTTGTGATGCTGTATCGATTCCCGTATATGCGTTGGGCGGTGTTACGCCGCAGACTATCAAAGAATTACAGGACGTGCCGATTACCGGTGTCGCTTTAATGTCCGGTCTCATGACGTGCTCTGATGTTCCGGCGTATGTTCGTGAATTAAAAGAGCAAGTAAAATAAAGAGGTGTATATGATGACACAGGCTTATATCATCATCGATATGCAAAATGATTTTATCAGCGGCGCATTAGGCACACCGGAAGCCCAAGCTATTGTCCCTTCTATTGAAGAAAAAATCATCGCCAGCAAAAAGAATACAGATGTGCAGACAGATATTATTTTTACGCAGGATACACACGACACAACGTATTTAGATACGCAAGAAGGAAAAAAACTTCCCGTGCCGCACTGCATAAAAGATACGAAGGGCTGGCAGATTTGCAAACAGCTGCTTCCGTATACATTATTTGCCACCATATTGGAAAAACCGACCTTTGGCTGTCCTGATTTAGTTCCAGAAGTCGCAGACTATGACCGCATCGTCTTGATGGGCGTCTGCACGGACATATGTGTCATTTCAAATGCGCTATTGCTGAAAGCCTTTTATCCGGAAAAAGAAATCTGCGTAGACAGTACCTGCTGTGCAGGCGTTACGCCGGAAAGCCATAGAAATGCACTGCAGGCTATGAAATCCTGCCAAGTCGATATTTTATCATAAAAAAGCTGTCACTACGGAAGATATTCCCAACGCAGATAGGTAATCTACGTTGGGAGTTTTTTTATGTCTAAAAGCCGCCAAGCCAATGGTAGCATCACAAATGCAGCTTCATTTCTTATGTCCGTATAGGAGGTAAATTTATTATCCGCCAAAAATTTTTTTTATATATGATTTTTAATTCACCGATTACAAAAAACAATACAGGACTCACAACAGCAGAAACGAAAAAACAGGGCCGCTCATATGGAAAAATCCGTATGCAGCGGCCCCTTTTATGCGCAGATTTTTTAGATACGCTTGTTACAGGCATGCTTCATATATTTCTTGAATTTCTTCTTTAGAAAAAACTTTAGGATGCGACATAATAGCACCGCGTGAAGAACGCATGGCATTTTTGACAAGCCAGGGAATATCCTCAGCCTGCACGCCTTCATGAGAAAGTGTGGAAGACAGCCCCAATACAGCAATGATTTCCTGCAGTACAGCGAGCAAGTCCTGCTCGCTGGTACCGCCTAACGCTCGCGAAATAGCAGCAAATCGCTGCGGTGCAGCCTCTATGGAACGAGAAAAAATAGGCGGTGTCAAAATAGCCAATCCCCGCCCATGCGTCACATTGCGCAGGCCGCTCAAGGGATGTTCCAACCCATGCGGAGCCGTTACACCGGACAAGCTAATGCTCATACCGCCTAAGGTACTGCATAGGGCCAATCCTTCCCAAGCGTCTTTAGTCATGCCTGATGCAATCTGCCGGGCACAGCGTCTGAAAAGCTGCATACCGTACAACGACTGCATTTCTGTCATCGGACTGCACGCACTGGACAAATAGGCTTCCATATGATGGCACAACGCATCAAACGCTACGGCTGCCAAAACCTGCGTCGGCATGCCAGTCATCGTACTCGGGTCAATAATAGCCAAAGACGGCAAAATCTTTCGCGTACTCAACGCCCGTTTATCATGCTTTTCTTCATCCGTCAATACGGCAAAAGGCGTGCATTCACTCCCTGTACCGCAAGTCGTCGGTATGGCTGCGATAGGCAGTGCGTTTATGCCGCGTTCCCGGCCTTTGATATAATCTCCTAAAAAGCCCTCGTTGCAGGCAGCAAACGCAATTCCTTTCGCACAATCGATAACACTGCCGCCGCCAACAGCAATGACAAACTGTGCCTGCATGGCTTTCGCTGCTGCGGCGCCGGCTTCTACTTCCTGAAATCCTGGGTTCGGCACGACATCATCATATAATTCATACGTAATTTCTTGTTCTTGCAGCGCAGTTTCTATGCGTTCCAAAACACCGCTTCGTCTGGCACTGCCGCCATTGCCTGCTACGATAAGCGCGCGGTTCCCCCATGATGCGGTCAGCTCGCCGATACGGTCCGCCGCATCCCAGCCAAACTGAATGTGAACCGGTAAATAATAGGAAAAATTTGTCATCTGCCTCGCTCCTTTCTTAGACAAAAAGCGAGTGCAGCGTCTTGCATACACTCGCTTTTTCGTTATGTTCAGTATACTGCATTTACACCGGTTCGTCACGGGGCGGCAAAACCGTATAGCCGCGAGCCCCTTCCAATTCCAGCCATTTCATTACCAACAACGAACGAAGGGAAATCCGAATCGCTGTATAATCCTGTTTTACTGCCAGTTTGGCATGATACCAAACGGTTACGCCCTGGACTACTTCATGCAGTATGTGTTCTTCTTGAATTGGTTTACCTAAACCAATTTCCGGGACATAGGTGCCCCAGATACGATCTCCTTTTCAGCAGCTGCCAGCTGACGGTTCAAAGCTAAGAGTAATCATAACATGACCGCCATGAGCCTGGATGTACTGCACCGCTGCCGGGGTAATAGTAAACATGTGCATCACCTTTTTTAATGTTTGCCGGCTGCATCGGCTGCCATGATAGCCTGATATACTTCGTCAGCCGTAATATCTGCACGAACGTTTTTCGTAAACTGTGTCGGTACCGTAGCAGCTTCAGCTACTTTACGAATTTCTTCTTCTTTGACATCATGAATACCCAAATCGGCCAGGCAGGACGGAAGTCCTACAGATTGAATATACTGCAGTACAGTATCCCATTCTTCTTTGGGTGCTTTTTCCAAAATGAGCTGAGCCAGCAGGCCAAAAGCGACTTTTTCGCCATGAGAAGCATTGTGAGCCTGCGGGACTTGTGCAAAACCATCGTTGATCGCATGGGCAGCCGCCAAACCGCCGGCTTCAAATCCAACGCCGCTGAGGTACACACTGGCTTCTACGACAGCTTCCAATTCCGGTGTAACGACTTGCTGTTCTACTGCTTCCAATGCCTTAGCCGAATCTTTGAGCAGCGTTTCATAGCAAAGTTTGGCAAGAGCCAAGGCAGTCATCGAGCATTTGCCGCGGGACATGGTTTTCGCACCGCTGCGGTAGCAGGCACGCGCTTCAAAATACGTCGAAAGGGCATCGCCCATGCCAGATACGAGATATTTTTTAGGTGCTTTAGCAATCAACCCGGTATCAACCAAAACGAGATCTGGATTGCGTTTCATCATGAGGGCTTTAATAACGACGCCTTCATCATTGTAAATGACAGCTACGCTGCTGCACGGTGCGTCGTTGGATGCAATCGTTGGAATAATAACCGTCGGCAGGCCGCCCATATTAATGCCAACTGCTTTGGCCGTATCTAAGGCTTTGCCGCCGCCGAGACCAATAATCGCATCGCAGTTGTTTGCCTGTGCCACTTCAATAGCATCTGCAATCGCTTTTTTGGAACATTCGCCGCCAAATTCACAATATACCATTTTCTTATCTGCACTGGAAAGAGCTGCTTCAATGCGATCTCCTACTCGTTTTTTATTGTTGGGAGAACCAAGGACCAAAAACGTATTGCCGATTTTTTTCACGTATTTTCCTAATTTATCAAGTTCGCCTTCACCTTGAACATAATAGCTTGGAGCTTTCAAACCAATTGCCATCTTAGAGGACCACCTTTCATATTATATATGTATATGATGCAAAATCTCCCAGCAGCATGGCGGCAGCGGCCGCTGTGACGATGGGAGATTCTGTTTTTCATATGCAATTTAATTTAAATTCGGCATTTCCTGCAGCCGATTGACCAAGATATACACATCTTCGCCAACCCGGTACGTCAGCAAATCCCGATTTGCATCATTACAAGGAAGGTTACTGGGTTCACCGCCGTTAAGCCGTTCATGGCACACGCCGTTGAGTTGGGAAAAAACATCCTGCACGCCTTCTTCACCATGACCAGCCATGGCTACGAGTTCGTTGAAATACGCCTTATCTGCATCTTCATATTTAAAAATCTGACACCACTTAGCCAGTAATTCTTGTTCATTCATCCCTGTTTTCTTCATAATGAGCTTCTTTTGAGAAGCCAGCATAAGGAGCATGCAAGATAAATATGTTTTGACGACGACAGGAATTCCCTCTTTTACTTTTGCAAAATATCGACGGTGGGCCCAGTATCCGCTGAATGTTAATTCATTCTTTTCTAAAAATTCTTTAATCCCATCATTGGCAGATACAGCACAAATCATGAAGAATCGTTTCATCGCTTCATTCGTCGAGCGATTTTTCGCGTTCATCAAGCATTTTTTGACAAAGAATTCACACACGTCCGTCGTATTGGATTTTGTCAATTTTCGTAGTAAATCACCATAGTACTGCATAATTCAAACCTCCGGAAAAGAATAGACACGAACTTATTTGTTAGCAGCTTCGCTTTCAGCTGTTAATTCTTTTTCAGCCGCAACACTGAAAATCGGGTCGGATTTGGTGTTGTATTTGGACATCTTGCGCTGGAAGAAGTTTTTGCCGAAAACGAGGAGACATAATACAATGCCTACGCCCAAGGCCATCGCTGCACCACGGGATACGAGAACGCCGCCAATAACACCAGCAACGCCGAGGTCATTAAAGGTTTTCGCACGAAGCACACCGACACGAACAGCAACATAACCTTGAATTAACATGGTAAGTGCCAAAGCGATTGGCAGTACCGGTTTTACGAAACTTACGATTGGAGAGAGCCAGTACCCAGTAAATGTACCAAGACGGAAGGAAGCAACGCCGCCGATCAAGCTGTCCATAGCATCACGGCCGTGTTTGTAACGTTCGCAGATAACAACCTGCATAGCTGCCCATAACGGACCGCACATGGAGAGGTCCGGACCAGCCATAGCCATAATCATGTTGCGGACACCAACGATAACGTTATTGCGGTTGGCATCGAAATGAATGTTTTCATCGCCATGACGGAATTCACGAGCTTCATCAATCAAAGCGTCAGCCTGAATCAATTCACCAAACAATACAACATACGTAGCAATAACCAACGGAGCTGCATCAATAAAGTAGCTCATGCTAGGGAAGCCGATTCGTTCTGCAAAGGGGCTCCACTGTGTGAAGACTTCAATAAAATGCGGATGCGTAAAGCCCCATTCAATCGTCGGCCAAGGAAGTTCGCCAACAAGCGGAGCTACGATAACTGCCAATACCATAGCAGGCAGCAAACCTAAGTCAGAAATAACCTGGAATACTTTATTTTTGTTCATAATGCTCTTGAAGTGATTGCTGAAAGAGCAATAGAAAGCAAAACCAACGGCAATCGCAATGGTAAACGGATATTTATCAAAGCTGCCGCCAGCATTAAATACAAGGCGTACAGCCGCAATACCTGCACCAATCAAAATCCCTGATTTCAACGCATCGGGCACAAGGTCAACAACTTTTTTAGCCAAGCCAGTGGCACCTAAAACAAATGTTAAAAGACCTAGTTCAAATTCAAATGCGATAAGAGCATGCATACGTTCTGCCGTATCATGAGGATATCCAGCCAGCCACAACAGCAGCAGCGGAATCGCCGGTGTAATCCACCCAGGAACAACAGGGTCACCTAAATGAGCGTGCCATGTATATAAGAAACCATTCATGATAACGATAGTAATAGCAATTTCAAACGGCATGCCGAGGTATTCCTGCAAAACAGGGATAATACCTAAACAAACGGCACAAAGCAGTAAACCTTGTACATAATCAGGCCATTCAAACCGATAATGGATAAATGGGAGACGGAAACATAATTTAAAAATATGTAAGTTAATCCCAGGCTGTATTTCGCCATCTTTTCTTTTATAGACAGGACCAAACATTACCATACCCTCCAATCTAAAACAGTATAATCTCGATAAAATAATGACTTTTGTTCATAAATATTCAAATTTAGAAGAAAAAATGCCATAGCAGCCATCAACCTGCTAAAAATACGGAGACAGTTGCTATGGCATATATTGTATCCTGGACCAGAGGATGCTTTTATTCTTCAAATTTGCAGTGGAAGCGTTTTTCAAATTCTTCGATAAGAGCCGGGCGGAAATCAGGATGAGCAATCTTGATTAAAGCCGTTGCACGCTGTTTAAGCGTTTTACCCTTTAACGCTGCGATACCAAATTCTGTGATGACATAGTCTACATCATTACGGGATGTCGTAACGGCTGCACCTTCATCAAGGATCGGTACAATCTTGGAAATTTTCTTTGTTTTGCCCGTTGTAGAAGGCATAGCAATGATAGCTTTGCCGCCTTTAGCGCGGGATGCACCGCGGACGAAGTCTACCTGGCCGCCAACACCGCTAAACTGACGATAGCCAATCATTTCAGCATTGACTTGTCCCATCAAGTCAACCTGCATGGCCGAGTTAATAGCGATGATGTTGTCAATCTGCGCTACTACGAACGGATCGTTCGTGTAATCAACCGGTTTAATCAATACATCCGGGTTGTTGTTAACGAAATCATAGAGTTTTTTCGTGCCCATGAGGAAGCAGGATACGAATTTACCCTGGTCGATCGTCTTTTTCGCATTGGTAATGACACCTTTGTTTGCCAAATCAACAACGCCGTCAGAGAACATTTCCGAATGAATGCCCAAATCTTTCTTGTCACCCAAGAAGGATAATACAGCATCCGGAATAGCACCAATACCGAGCTGCAATGTATCGCCGTCTTTAATCAAAGATGCTACATATTCGCCGATTTTCTTTTCTGTTTCACCGATGTGGGGCGGCTGCAGTTCAATCAAATCAGCTTCCTGTTCTACGATGTAGTCAATATCTTTGAGGTTGATGCCATTGCCATAGGTATACGGCATTTTTTTATTGACTTGTGCGATGACTAATTTAGCAGCTTCTGTTGCCGGCTGCGTATAGTCAACGGAAATACCAAACGAGCAGTTGCCGTTTTCATCCGGTTCACTGACCTGGATAAAAGCAACATCTACCGGAAGAATGCCTTCACGGAAGAACTTCGGAGCTTCATGGAAGAAGCACGGCGTGAAGTCTGCGCGGCCTTCTTCAACAGCTTTACGAGTTGAGCCGCCAACAAACAAGGCATTGTGACGGAAATGTTTTTCCATGCCCGGCTGGCAGTATGGCGCGCTTCCCATAGCGACCATATGACTGATAGTTACATTTTCCAAGCGATCGGCCTGATTTACCAATTCATTGGTCAGACACTGTGATTCACCACAAGCGTGTTCAAAAACGATCGTATCGCCTGATTTTACATGGCTGACTGCTTCTGCTGCAGAAACAATTTTGTCAGCGTATTCTTTTCTCCAATCCAACAAGCACACCTACTTTCTGTATGCATTGCCGCAGCAGCGGCCCTGGAGGAGGTACGGCCAAACCGCTGCGGCAATAGCAAGAACTCTTAGTTACGTTTAAGCTGAAAGTACATCTTATTCTTCGATATGAGCGATAGCTTTAGCCAAAGCTTTCTTCATACGGAGGTTGCCCTGACGAGAAATCATGATACGCTGAGCCTGCGGGGAACCAGCACCGTGCATGGATTCTGTACGATAGCCAACAGCTGCTGTACCAAGGCTGAGGTTTTCAATGAGACGTAAAATCTTCAAGCGGTTTTCTGTGGAAACGCTGTCTACGCCGCGGAGATATTTTTCAACATACGGCCCAATCTTCGGATCGCGGAGGTCTTTTTCAGACGGAGCAGTTACCATCAAGCCGCCGGCAATATCTTCAGCAAGACGAACGATTTCATACGGGAAACGTGTAACGTTCTGTTTGCAGACGTTTGCAAGCAGGAGGTCGATGAGGTAGTTGCCGGATTCTGTCTTCGTGCCGAGAGCAGAGCAAGCAATGCCGCAAGCGAACAATGTTTCATTGAGGTGCTGCATTTCGATGATTTTATCTTTGATGTGGGATGCTTTCGGGCAGCCGTTGTAATCAGCAGCTACAGCAGCAGCACCAATCAAAACGTCGCCTACGCCAACTTTGCAGCCGCCGTAAGATTGACGATGGTAACCAGCGAAACGTTCAACCAATGTACCAGCAAATTCAAATTCGCCGTTGAGGTAAATGCGGTCGTTAGGAATGAATACGTTGTCGAAAATTACGAGAGCTTCTGTGCCGCCGAATTCCGGGTTGCCTGTATCCATCTGAGCGCCTTCCAATTTACGAGTATCGCAGGACTGACGGCCAACGATCATGAAGATACCTTTTTCATCTGTCGGACAGGAGAAGGAAATTGCATAATCTTTATCATCAGGACCCATAGCGATAGTCGGCATTACGATAACTTCGTGAGAGTTGATGAAACCTGTCTGGTGAGCTTTAGCACCGCGAACAACAACACCGTCTGCACGACGTTCTACAACGTGGAGATAGAGGTCCGGGTCTTTCTGAGCATGTGGAGCCAAGCCGCGGTCGCCTTTCGGGTCTGTCATAGCACCGTCAACAGTGAGGTCTTCTTTCTGAACGCGTTTTAAGAAGTTCATGAAGTTTTCATGATATTTTGTGCCGTATTTTTTATCAATGTCATATGTCGTGGAGAATACAGCATTGAATGCGTCCATGCCTACGCAGCGCTGGAAGCAAGCTGCTGTTTTCTGACCGAGCAAACGCTGCATTTTAACTTTGTTCATCAAGTCTGTTGTGCTCTGATGAATATGAGTGAAGCGGTTTACGCGTTCGCCAGTATACGGAGAAATAACTGTCATCAATTCCTGATATTCCGGTTTCTGAGCCAGATCGTATGTCATACGAACGGAGTTCAAAGAGGGACGAAGAATCGGATCGTCTACAACGTTTTCAACTTTTTTGCCGAACATGTAAACTTGCAAGTTTAATTTTCTCATGCTTTCAATATACTGTTCGCCTGTCATTAATGCCATAATAAATCATCCTTTCTGAATTTAAAAAATATAAATAAGTACTGACACGGTGGTGTTACACTGTCTTCATTGTGTCTTGCCTATGTAAAGAGCAAAAGGCATGCCAACTTTAGATGATTTTCCTTTTTTTTTTTTTTTTTCCTTCTTTTGACTAGAAAAAACATA
>CAVKEA010000056.1:0-17440 GCA_963655305.1 bacterium | reverse complement strand
TTGGGGCCTCTTTTGCTATAAAAAAACGGACTCAGTTATCTGAATCCGTTTTTTTTTAATGAGGCTATTATGTTACAGCCCCTTCACTTCGTTCAAGCCACTGTGCGTTTCACTCGTCACTCATCCCTAAAGGGATTGCCCCATCACAATGCAACTCACTTGAATGGGTCTTCATATTCCTTTACACTTAATTTGTCTTTCATAACATCTGCCTTTTCCTGCTCTTGGATATACTTTCGAATCGTTTTTTCGTTCATTCCTACTGTGCTTACATAGTACCCTTCTGACCAGAAATGGCGATTCCCAAATTTATACTTGAGATTAGCGTGCCTGTCGAACATCATAAGTGCTGATTTTCCCTTTAAATATCCCATGAACGCAGAAACGCTCATTTTCGGGGGAATACTTACCAACATATGCACATGGTCGGGCATCAGATGCCCTTCTATAATCTCTACTCCTTTATAGTTGCACAACTATCTAAGTATTTTTCCTAAATCGCGTCTGTATTGATTGTAAATTATTTTTCGTCTATACTTAGGTGTGAAGACGATATGATATTTGCACATCCACTTAGTGTGCGCTAAATCATTGGCTTTCTTCGCCATATGGGTCACCTTTCCTTTTTAATGTAATAGTGGCTTGGACACCTCTATTATACAGGAAAGGTGACTTTTTTAGTATAACTACTGTCTCCCACCCGCATAGCGGGTGGTTTATTGTTTCGCAGGCATTGCCAGCTCAACAGGGTAAACCCGCATAAAAAAAACAGCGCATACAAAATGTATACGCTGTTTTGTGGTGACCCGGTAGGGATTCGAACCCTAGACCTACTGATTCGTAGTCAGTCACTCTATCCAGCTGAGCTACCGAGTCATATCTCTTGACGACTTTTATATTATACAAAATACAAAATGCTTTGTCAAGGATGTATTGCAAAAAAAAACAGCTCTGACATAGATCAGAGCTGTCGAATCTGTGTTTAAAGTTTTCCTACTGATTTTAAAAGCTGTGTACACGTTGCCTGTACTTCCGGTGTCGCTTCTACGAGAGGCAAACGCAGCGGACCTACAGGAAGTCCCATCTGCTTCAGCATGTTTTTAACAGGAACCGGGCTTACAGTGCAAAATACGCCTTTCATAAACGGCAGATATTTTTGGTGCATCTTAGCTGCTTTTTTCGTGTCGCCATCTTTAAAGGCTTGAATCATTTCATTCATTTCTTTGCCGATGACATGACTGGATACGGAAATAACACCTTCTGCGCCGACTGCCAGAATAGGAACCGTCATATTATCATCACCGCTGTAATGATGGAATCCTTCCGGTGTGCCTGCAATGACTTCTGTTGCAAAGTCTACATCGCCGGTTGCATCTTTAATGCCAATAATATTGGAAAATTCATTGGCCAACTTGCAAACCGTAGCCGCTTCAATTTTGCCGCCTGTCCGGCCTGGTACGTTATAAATAAAAATCGGCAGTTTCGTAGACTTGGCAATCGCTGCAAAGTGTGCATAGCAGCCTTCCTGGTTTGGTTTATTATAGTAAGGAACAATGCAAAGAATGGCATCTACGCCTGTTTTTTCTACGCGTTTAATAAATTCAATTGTCTGCGCCGTATCATTGGAGCCTGCATTTGCCATGACTAATGTTTTGTCTTTTAAAGCATCTGCTGTCATTTGATACAACTTAATTTTTTCATCAGCAGTCATCGTGGCGCCTTCGCCTGTCGTAGCGCCGACAAGAATGCCTTGTCCTTCATCGGCGTATCTCGCAGCTAACTGCAGTGCTGCTTCATAGTTGACAGAGCCATCTTCATGAAACGGCGTGACCATAGCGACGATTACGTTTGGAAATGTTAACATAAAAAACCAACTCCAGTCTTCAGTATTATTTTATCATATCGTGGGCAAGCATGTATTCTGCAATCTGCAGGGCATTCAAAGCGGCGCCTTTGCGAATCTGGTCGCCGGATACCCAAAGGTTAATGGCTTTGGGATTATACAAATCTTTGCGGATACGTCCTACATAGCAGTCATATTTTTCAGAGGTATACAGCGGCATCGGATATTCCATTTCTGCCAAATTATCCTGTACCTGAGCTCCCGGGAACGCATCGATGGCTTTGCGGACTGCGTCAACAGTCAATTCGTCTGCCGTTTCTACATAAATAGATTCAGCGTGGCTGCGGAATACAGGTACACGGACTGTCGTTGCGGTAATGGCAATGTCATCATCATGAAGCATTTTATGCGTTTCATTGACCATTTTCATTTCTTCTTTGCTGTAGTCATTATCCAAGAATTTATCAATCTGCGGAATCAAATTAAAGGCAATCGGATAATGTTTGGGCAAGCTCTTGCTCGGCAAAATATGAGGAACCATTTCTTCCCCTTTGAGATATGCCTGGGTTTCATCACGAAGTTCATCGATACCTTCTTTGCCTGCGCCGGATACAGCCTGATAGGTGCTGACAATAATCTTTTTGATAGGAGACAAGTCATGAATTGGTTTTAATGCCATCAGCATGATAATCGTCGAGCAGTTTGGATTGGCAATAATGCCTTTGTGCCATGCAATATCTTCCGGGTTGACTTCCGGAACTACGAGAGGCACATTGGGATCCATGCGGAATGTGCTGGAATTATCAATAACGACACAACCCCGTTTAGCCGCTTCAGGGCCTAAGGTTTTGCTGACAGAACCACCGGCAAATAAGCCGATGTCTACGCCATCGAATGATTCCGGTTTAGCTTCTTCGATAGTATATTCTTCTCCATTGACAGTCATCTTTTTGCCTGCAGACCGCGAAGATGCAAGGAGCTTTAATTTACTGTATGGAAATTTGCGTTCTTCAATAAGTCGAATAAATTCTTGTCCTACGGCACCTGTGGCACCCAAAATAGCTACTACCGGTTCTTTTGTCATGTCTAAATTCCCCTTCTATTATAAATAATTTTCCAGTCCAAATGTAAGGCCAGGCCGTGAGCTTACTTTTTTGACAGCTAAAACAACGCCCGGCATAAAGGATTTCCGATCCATGGAATCATGACGAATGGTCAATAATTCGCCATACCCGCCGAATAATACTTGCTGGTGTGCTACATAGCCCGGAAGCCGTACACTGTGAATCGGAATATCATCGACTTTAGCGCCGCGGGCACCATCCAGGCTTTCATGCGTTTTATCTTCAGCAGGTACCGCATTTGCTTCTTTACGGGCAGCCGCAATTTTATTAGCTGTCATAATCGCCGTGCCGGAAGGCGCATCCAGTTTATTGTTGTGATGCAGTTCAATAATTTCAACATCAGGCAGATACGGTGCTACTTCTGTCGATAACTTCATCATCAAAACGGCTCCGATAGAGAAGTTCGGGGCAATGAAAATACTGGTCTTGTATTCTTTGGCCATAGCATCGAGTTCATCACGCTGCTGCGCTGTCAAGCCGGTCGTGCCAACAACCATGTTGACACCATGGGCAATACACGTTTTGGCATTTTCAAAAATAACATGCGGCGTTGTAAAATCTACGACAACATCCGGTTTGATATCTTCCAGTGCTGCTGCCAATCCTTCACGAATCGGCATGTGCAGCGTACCGACGCCGGCAATTTCTCCTGCATCTTCCCCTACATGTGTAATACTTACGCCGCCAACAAATTCTAATTCTTTATCTTCATATACGGCTTTGACAACCTGGCTTCCCATGCGGCCGTCTGCACCGTTTACAAGTACGCGAAGCATATAATTCACCATCCTATTTTACTTTGTTAAAGATTAACCTTAATATATACCTATAATTCTATTGCGTCAAGGATATGCCTTTAAAACCTTATTTTTTTACTTGACTAACTAACTGTCGGGCCGTTTCCAAGCTGGCCTGCGTCGTGTCGTTGCCGGCAAACATGCGGGCAATTTCTTGTATATGCTCTTCATCGGACAACGTGCGAACCTGAGAAATCGTCCGGCCATTACATTCTTTTTTATAAATAAAATAATGGTGGTCCGCAATCGATGCCGTCTGCGGTAAATGCGTGATGCAAAAGACCTGCCCATACCGGCGCAGTCTCCGAATATGGTCGGCTACCTGCAGTCCGGTCTGTCCGCTGATGCCGACATCAATTTCATCAAATATCATCGTCTGTCCCGTACTGATGTTGCGGCTGCTCGTTTTAAGCGCCAACGCAATACGAGATATTTCACCGCCGGAAGCAATTTTCGCCAAGGGCTTTTTGTCTTCCCCGACATTGGCGGAAAAATACAATTCAATGGAGGCAGCGCCATCAGGTTCTATATGCTGCATCGGTTCCATGTAAAAGGTAATCGAAGCATTCGGCATGCCCAGTTCGGACAACGCCGCTTCCATAGCACGACGAAACGTCTGGTTAGCCTCGCTGCGCAGGGCAAACAATACATCGGCCTGCTGCCGCAGGGCGTTTTCTTTCTGTTTCATCTCTGTCTGCAGAGAAGCCAGCACACTTTCCGATTGGTCCAAACGGGAAAAATCCGCTTTGGCTTTTTCCAAAAACGCCAAAATATCAGCAATGGTAAGGCCGTATTTACGCTTCAATTTATCAATCACAGCCAAGCGGGACTGCATGGCATCCAATGCGTTTTCATCAAAATCAAAGGAATCGGCATAGCGCAGCAGTCCGTCGTGAATGTCCTCCAGTTCATACGTCAGCGCTTCTACTTTGGCAGACATGGCCTTAAATGTTTCATCATACGCCGAGGCCTTTTCCAAGTTGCGATGCATGGCTTCCACTTGTTCCAATATGCCTTTTTGGCGTTCTCCGCCTTCCAGACTGAACAAGCTGTCTTTTAAATTGTTTTTGATGTGTTCTGCATGGGAAGACATGCGGACTTGCCGTTCTAATTCATCATCTTCCCCGACGCGCAGCTGGGCGCCTTCAATTTCTTTGATTTGAAATTCCAAAATGCTGAGCAGTCTGGCTTTTTCGCTTTCGTCGCGCTGCAGTTTTTTCACTTGTATTCCCAGCGCATGCCATGCAGCATACAGTGCATCATAATCCGCCCGTGCTTTTTGCAGCTGCGGCGTCAAATGGTCCAAAATCTGCACGTGATACGCCGGATCAAAAATAAGGCGATTGTCAAACTGTCCATGAATGTCCAATAGATATTCGCCAATATGCCGCAGGACCGTCAATGGCACTATCGTCCCATTGACCAGCGTCGTACCGCGGCCGCTGCGGTAAAATTGCCGCGAAATGACCAGCTGCGATTCTTCACATTCAATGTGGTTTTCCTGCAGCAGCTGCTGCAGCGGTGCCGAAAGCGCCGCAAAAAAGAACGCGCCTTCAACAAGAAAGGAATCCGTGCCTTGACGCACGAATGCTGCTGAAGCGCGTTTACCTGCCAGCATGCCGATGGCATCAAGCAGAATCGATTTGCCGGCCCCGGTTTCGCCTGTAAAAATAGTAACGCCTTCACCGAAAGTCAGATGTAAATCTTCTATTAAAGCAAAATTATGGATATGCAGCGATTGCAGCATACGAACCTCATTCTTTCATCAACGAGACAATTAATTTAACCAGTTGCGGCACCATATCGGCATTATTGCTAATAATAAGAATCGTATCATCGCCAGCCAGTGTGCCAATGACGCTTTCCCATTTTGCATGGTCAATAGCAGAAGCTACCATGCTGGCAGAGCCCGGCAGTGTATGGACAACGATTTGGTTACATGCTGCATCTACACGAACAATGGAGTCTTGAAACAGGCGTGCCATGCGGTTTTTGGACATGAGCATGTTTTGTTCCGGTGACAGGGCATACCGATAATGGCCATCGCTGGTCGGTACTTTAATAAGCATCAATTCTTTAATGTCACGAGATACTGTCGCCTGCGTAACTTCAATGCCTTCTTCCTGCAAGGCTTTGGCTAATTCTTCTTGTGTTTCGATGGGACGCGACTGAACAATTTCTTTTATTTTCGTATAACGAAATCTTTTCATAGTATCTTACCCTCTTTTCTGTACAATATATAATCGAGGCGGGCAATGAATCTGATTCACTGGCTGCCAGGAAGAAACGTCAAACTCTTTTTGCGGTACGGTCTGCAGAAACTGCCGCAGGGCTTCTTCTTCTTCCGCTCCTGCCGGAGTCCCCGGATACGCCGCTATCATAATTATCCCATTTATCGCAATTTTATTCAAGCATATTTTCACAGCTTTTAGAGTAATTTCTGTTTTTGTATGAACAGCATGGTCTCCGGAAGGCAAATACCCCAAATTAAATACAATAATATCGGGATGGCCGTCCAAACGTTCCAGCAGGACATCGTGAGAGCCTTGCTGACAAATAATATGTTTTGTTTCTACGTGCTGTTCCTGCAGCGTTTTCTTTGTCGCTTCCACCGCACATGCCTGAATGTCAAACGCGTACAGTACTGCCGTATCCGGCATGCAGGATGCTAAAAAAGCCGTATCGTGCCCATTGCCGCAAGTCATGTCTACCAACAGTTTTGCCTTGGATGCATAGGGCTGTAAAAACATATGCGACATCGTTACAGCATTTTTAAACGGATATACGTTCATATTAATCCTTCCCCATCAATTTCGTGAACAGATTGGTGTAAAAATAATTTTGATTAAAGCGAATAATCTTCATCACATAATCCGCCTTACGAACCCGCAGCGTCATCGACCGCAGCAGTTCCTGATCCATCATGCCGTCTACGGATACACGGACGCCATTGCGGCTGTGTCCGATACTAAAGCTGATTTGATCTGTATCACTGAGTACCAGCGGTACTTTCAGCAGTAAATGCGGGCATACCGGCGTCACCATAATACATTTTACCTTAGGCGACACAATGGGCCCGCCGCTGGAAAATGTATATCCCGTACTGCCTGTCGCTGTCGAAACAATAATGCCGTCACCAGGATACTGCTGAACAAAATGACCGTTGATGCTCATATCCACACGGATTAATTTTCCTACGTTGCCGTGGGCAATGACGATATCATTCAAAGCCACCGGCAGCGACTGCACAACGCCGTCTTCATCATAGATAACGCCTTGAAGCATCATCCGTTCTTCTATAAAGTAGCGGCCCTGCATAATATCCATAATACGTTTTTCCAGCGTTTCCGTTTCGACTTCGTAGAGAAAGCCCAGCGAACCTAAATTCACGCCGCAAATGGGAATACCTGTTTCAGCAAACTGTTTGGCCATTTTTAAAATCGTACCGTCGCCGCCAAGCACCATCGCTACATCAATCGAGCGATACATCGTCATATGAGAACGCAGATGTTCCGCGCCAATACGCTGATACAGCGGCTGACAGCTTTCACTGACATAGGCCGGCAAATAATACGCAATATTATGTTTTTGACAAATTTCAATCAGCTGTTGAACAATAACGGCACATTCCCGTTTGACTAAATTAGGAAAGATTCCGATTCGCATACTACTCACCTACATTTCATGAGAACGGCTGACTATATCATCTACTATATCATCCGTAATATCATTGTGACAGGGCGTATCTTTTTTACTGTACAACAAATACTCAATATTGCCGTCTGCCCCTTTGATGGGAGAAAAGGTCAGTCCTACAGGCGATAAGCCGCAGGCTGCAATGCCATCCGTCACATGCCGTATGACGTCACGATGTACCGTAATATCGCGCACAATACCGCCTTTTCCTACATGTTCGCGTCCTGCTTCAAACTGCGGCTTAATCAGCGTCACCATCGTACCGTTTTCTTTCAAAAGCGGTGCGACAGCCGGCATAATTTTCAGCAGGGAAATAAATGATACATCTATCGAAATAAAATCAACGGCTTCCCCAATATCTGCCACTGTAACGTTGCGGATATTCGTTCGTTCCATGTTGACAACTCGTTCATCCGTGCGCAGTTTCCATGCCAGCTGTCCATAGCCGACATCGACCGCAAACACCTTCGCTGCGCCGTTTTGCAGTGCACAATCGGTAAAGCCGCCTGTCGAGGCACCAATATCCATCATGGTCTTGTTTGTCAAATCAATCGGAAACGTTTCCATCGCTTTTTCCAGCTTCAGGCCGCCGCGTCCTACGTAAGGAATCGGATTCCCCTTGACGGTAATTTCCACATCCAGAGGCAGTTTCGTGCCTGCTTTATCGACACGTTGATTTTTGACAAACACTAATCCGGCCATAATCGTAGCTTTCGCTTTTTCCCGGCTTTCTGACAATCCTCGATTGACCAACAGTACATCCAGTCTTTCTTTTTGCTGCATTTCTTACTCCCCTCATTTTGTCCGAACCAGCATATAGGAAACCAAGTCCCGTAAAAACCATGCTGGTTCTCCCAACGGCGCGATGGCATCTATCGCCTTTTGGGCTGCTTCTTTCGCCATGTTTTTGGCTTCTTCTAATGAAAAAATGGTTACATACGTCGCTTTGTCATTTTTTTCATCGCTGCCGACGGGTTTGCCAATAACCGCTTCATCGCCGACAACATCCAATATATCATCTGTGATTTGAAAGGTCAGTCCCATGTTGACAGCATACGCATCCAGCATCTGTTTTTCCTTTTCATCGGCATCTCCCAGCAGGGCGGCTAAATCAATGGCAGCTTTAAAAATAACGCCTGTTTTAGCTTGATGGAGCAATTCCAAACCGTCCCGCCCAATATGAAGATTGCCTTCAGATTCCAAATCAAACGCCTGACCGCCAACCATGCCGGCCGGTCCGGCAGCATGCGCAAAAATGGCAATGCACTGCGCTAATTTTTCAGGCGCAATCTGACGCTGTCTGGCCATTAATTCAAAGGCATATGTCAGCAGTCCGTCGCCTGCCAAAATGGCCGTTCCTTCCCCAAAGACGACATGATTTGTCGGTTTTCCGCGCCGCAGGTCATCATTATCCATCGCAGGCAGGTCATCATGTATCAGCGAATACGAATGAACGCATTCCAGCGCACAGGCCATTTCCAAGTACGGCGTGCTGTCTTTGCCCAACGCTTCCAGTGTCGCCAGCAGCAAAATCGGCCGAATCCGTTTGCCGCCAGCCATCAGACTGTAATTCATCGCTTTGTACAATGTAGAAAACTGCGGTACATCGGTCTGCAAAAGTGTAGATAACTGACGGTCAATCTGACTTTTTTTTGCTTTCATATATTCTGTAAACTTCATATATCAAGCGTTCCTTCCTCCGGCAGCGAAGGGGCTTCTTCCTCTTCTTGGCCGGCATGAATATCCGCTAACGCCTGGGCCTTCTGTTTGGCATATTCCAAGGCGCTGTCACAAGTTTCTGACAACTTGACAGCTTTTTCATATAAATCCAACGATTCTTTTAATGTCAAATCCGGTGCTTCCAATGCTTCTACTACAGCAGCCAGTTTATCGTAGTTGGCTTCAAAGTTTTTTAGTTTGTCTGTTGCTCTTGCCATATATGTCAACCTCTTTTACATCCGTTTTTACGCGTCCGTCAACTAATTGAATATATAATGCCTCATCGGTTTGAATTTGTGCAATCTGCGTGACAATCCGGCCGGACTGTTCCAATTGGCCGTATCCGCGCCGTACCAGTGTACTGGGGTTCATCGCTTCCAGAGATGCTTGTTTTTCCCGCAGCGCCGCCTCTTTTTTGGTAATGGCTAAATTGATTTTCTGCAAGGCTGCTTCTCTCAGTTGACTGACTTGTCCCTGTTTCAGCGCTAAAAACGCGGCGTACCGCTGCGGCTGAATACGTGCTTTTATCGTATCTATCTGTTTTCTGCACTGGGCAATATGTGCCTCCAGCAGTTCATAGACCCGCTGACTGTACGCGGCCAAATCCATTTCTATATCCTGCATCGATGGAAAGGCAAGCTCTGCCGCATGCGTCGGCGTAGCTGCCCGTACGTCGGCAGCATAGTCTGCCAGCGTCGTATCTGTTTCATGTCCAATCGCTGAAATAATGGGAATGGCAGATTGATATACTGCTTTGACTACCTGCGGGTCGTTAAAACACCATAAATCTTCTAACGATCCGCCGCCGCGAGCTAAAATGAGCACGTCAAGCTTCGGATTTTTGCTCGCTTTTTCAATCGCTGCGGCTATTTTGGGCGCCGCATCCGTGCCCTGTACCGGAATAGGATAGAGCTGGATGGGTATGTACGGATTTCTTTCTGCTGCAATTTTATGAATATCATGAAGGACAGCCCCTGTTCGCGATGTCAGCACACCGACATGCCAAGGAAAACGGGGAATTTCTTTTTTATGCGCTGGAGAAAAAAATCCTTGTTCCTCTAATTCTCGTTTGATTTTTTCATATTGTGCCTGCAGCGAGCCGATGCCCTGCGAAAAAAGCCGTTCTATAATAAACGAAACCGTACCACCTTTTTCATAGACATTGATGGCGCCTATGACGACAACATGGTCCCCGTCCTGCACATGTGCCATAGAGCGGCCTGCCCGATTGCGAAACAGTATCGCACGAATGGAGCAGTTGTCGTCGCACAATGTCATATAATAATGGCCGTTGGAAGCTCGTTTCAGCCCCATGATATTGCCTTCCATCGCTATGCTTTGCAGACGGTAATCTTTTTCTATATCTGTTTTGATACGTCGTACTACATCCGTAACAGAAGCGTACTTCATTTATTCTTTTCCTTCCTGCCAGGCAGCCCAAAAGGCCGCACCGGAACTATTGTCCGCACTATATCCATCCGGTGCCAGATGGAGCCGGATATTTTTTTGCATACAGTAGTGTTTCAGCTGCTGCCGCAAATACCGGTTGGACATCACGCCGCCGGCAGCCACCAGCTGGCTTTCTGCGGGAATTTTCTGATCCATCATACGGCGAAGCCCATCCCAAACAGTAGCCAGCGTCCATTGGCAGAGAGCTGGTATATCCGCATCTCCTTTGGCAATACGGCGCTGTGCTTGGGATTCCGGTCCGGAATAACTGATTTCTCCATCTTGACACCAAACATGTCCTGCTGTAACAGAAGCAGCTGCATCCTGTGCCGTTTTATCGACAGATACGCCTGCCGGAAAAGGAAATCCCAAGGCTACGCCGATTCTATCAATAAACTGACCGGCACTAATATCGCTGGTGCCGCCAATGCGTGTGATTTCCAATCCGTGTGCATCCGGCGTCGCTTCCAGCATATCCGTCGTGCCGCCGGATAAATGCAGCCCATAGAATGAGGTTTCCGGTATGCTGCCTATATCACGCAGCACTGCCAGCAAATGGTTCTCCTGATGACTGATCGTATACAGCGGGATATGCAAAACAGCTGCCAGAGAACGGCCATACCCAAGGCCTGCTAAAAAAGCCGGCATATACGAATCTTCCCGCCGGCGCGGCTTATTCGTTACGCCAATAGCACAAATACGGCCATGGGCCAAATACGGCACCAATCGTTCAAACAAAACAGGCAGATTGCGCATATGCTGATACACCATATTGGACTGCGACAAGCCGCGGCCGCCTTGTTTCACCGATAAAATAAGGCGTTCGTCTGCTACGACATGGTATGATGAATCGACCAGACACAATGACGTAGTGTAGCAGCTCGTGTCAATTCCCAAAAATAAATTCATTACGACCGCGACCTTACATACGCACCTAACACACCATTAATAAACCGAGCCGATGTTTCACCACTGTATTCTTTAGCCAGGACAATTGCTTCGTTTAAAATAATGGATGGAGCCATTTCTTCCTTAGGATATACCAATTCACACAGTGCCAGCCGCATAATATTTTTGTCCGTGTTATTCAGTCTGGCTACATCCCAGCCCTTGGCATACGTCTGAATAATAGCATCTAATTCATCTTTATGTGCCGTCACAGTCTGCAAAATATATTCACCATAAGATGCATCATTTGCTGCGCTTTTTTCTGTTTCTTTTAAATCTGCTGCTGTAACAGTATCTTTTTCAAAAATTTCTTTTTCACTGTACTGGATGTCATTTTCGCTGTGAAATTCACGGGAAAACAAGCATTCCAATGCAATCTGGCGTGCTTTATGTCTACTCACACTAACCTCCTATATCCTCATTCTCACAATTAGGCTTTATCAGTAAATCTTCAATCGTTACATGCACAAAAAGTTCTTTAGGATCTGCCATGATACGAACGGCCTGCGCAGTCTGCTGCTGTACAGTCAATGCCAATGTGCGCAGCGGTACGCCATAATACGCCTGTATGTGAATATCAATCGTAATACTGCCGTTAGTATTTTTAACGAGTATTCCCCGGCCCTTGGTACCGGCTACTCCATGGACATGCAATGCGGCTGTTTCGGCAATTTTTGCCAGCGCGCCTTCACTGACCATATAGGCAAACGGCTCTGTGTCTTTCATCATGACCTATCCTTTCTGTGTCTTTTCCGGAAACACGATGTCCTGCACGACAATATGAACTGTATGCACACGGCATCCTGTCATTTCTTCCACTGCATCTTTTACTTTTTTCTGTACAGCCAGTGCCATATCCGGAATCCGGCAGCCATACTGCACTAAAAGCCGAATGGTAATGTCTGCATATATACCGTCAATCGTCGTATCTACGCCCTGGGCCAGATTGATCCGACCGATTTTTCGAGCCGCTGCTTCCGCTATGGTAGCATCCAATGCTGCCACTTCCGGTACAGAGGCTGCTGTCTGCGAAGCAATAATAGAAATAACGCGCTGTGACATATGTATACTGCCTAATGAATTCGTTTCTGTCGTTTCCATGTTGATTCACCATTCATAAAATTCACAAAAAGCGATGAGAAACTCATCGCTTTTGAAATAATTCTTTGTATGCTTATGCTCTGCCTGTATACTGACCTGTTCTCGTATCAATCTGAATGACTTCATCTTGGTTGATGAAGAGCGGTACTTTAACAACATAGCCGGTTTCCAATTTAGCCGGTTTCGTAGCACCTGTTGCTGTATCACCGCGAACGCCCGGTTCTGTTTCTACTACTTTCAGTTCTACAGAAGCAGGAAGGTCAATACCGATGACTTTGCCTTTAAACATCATAACGGATACGGTCATGTCTTCTTTCAAGAAGTTGACAGCTGTACCTAATGTATCTTTGTTCAATTCAATCTGTTCGTATGTTTCGTTATCCATGAAACAGTACATGCCTTCATTTTCATAGAGGTACTGCATCTGGCGGCGGTCTACATGACCATCTTGTACTTTTTCACCAGCATTCCATGTACGTTCTACAACAGCGCCTGTTTCGAGGTTTTTAATCTTAGCGCGAACAAATGCAGCCCCTTTACCAGGTTTTACATGCTGGAATTCAACAACCTGCCATACCTGGCCATCGATTTCGATGGTTACGCCTGGTCTAAAATCATTACTTGTAATCATTTCTAATTCCTCCTATAACAGCTCCATCAATTCTTTTGATGTTTTGGTTAGTATTTCACAGCCAGTAGCTGTAACGGCAACGGAGTCCTCAATTCGGACGCCGTATTTGCCTTCTATGTACAGTCCCGGTTCTACCGTGACTATCATATTCTTCTTCAGCACGCCCTGCGAACGCGGTGAAAGAACAGGCTGTTCATGAATTTCAAGGCCTGTTCCATGTCCCAATGCATGCGTAAAATATTGTGCCATTTGATGATCGGCAAAATAACTGCGGACGACATCGTCAGCTTTTTTACATTCAAATCCTTCTTTGATGATCGATACGCCCAGCTTCTGGCCTTCCAATACGAGGGCATAAAAATCCTTTTGGGCCTGCGTTGCTTTGCCAACGACGACAGTACGCGTCATATCAGAATGATACCCTTCCCAAACAGCCCCAAAATCAAAGGTCAGAAAATCACCTTTTTCTACTACTTTCGTGCTGGCCGTGCCATGAGGCATGGCAGATCGTCTGCCGGAAGCGGCAATCGTCGTAAACGATTTTTCTTCCGACCCCAAAAGCAGCATATTGCTTTCCAATCTGGCAGCCAGTTCTTTTTCCGTAACGCCCGGCTTGATGTACGGCAAAAGGTCGGCAAAAGCCTGGTCGGCAATTTGGCTTGCTTTGCGCGTGGCTTCCAGTTCGTACGGTTCTTTGACGGCCCGCAGCTGTGTCAAATCCTCTGCTTGAAAATAGCATTCACAGTCTGCAGCGATATTTTCATACATATAATGCGTCAAAAAATTTTCTTCATATACCGCTACCTGTATGCCCATTTCTTCCAGCGACTGACCAATGCAACCCGTAAGGCTGCCCATATGATTTTTCACTTCATACCAGGTTCCGGACTGGCTGGCGGCTTGTTCTGTATAGCGGGAATCTGTCCACAGGACAGCGCGATCCCCACTGAGTACCAAAGCCCCTTCTCCGCCTGTAAATCCACTGAAATACCGTAAATTTTCAGGCTGAACAATGACAACTCCGTCTGCTGTATGTTCGTGCAGGAACTGCCGCAGGCGGGCAATTCTTTCTTCTATCATATTATCACCTATATTTATTCAATTATCTTTAATGATACCATACAACTGTCATTATTACAAACACTTTGCGTTGTGATTATTCGCAAAAAGGCAAATCTTTTTCTTCTGCCGTCAGGCGGCGATACTGTCCCGGCTCTAACGAAGCATCCAGCACCAAAGCCCCGATGGAACGGCGGTGCAGTGCGGTTACCGTAAGGCCTACAGCGGCACACATCCGCTTCACTTGGTGGAATTTTCCTTCCTGTACTGTAATATCCAACGTGTTCTCGCCGGTAACAACGGCATGAGCCGGCAGGCACTGCAGACCATCGGCCAAGACAATTCCCTTTTGGAACTGTGCTTCTATATCCGCCGGAATACAGCCGTCTACCACTGCCTCATATACTTTATTAATATGCTTTTTAGGTGAGGTAATGCGATGCGCCCAGGTGCCATCATTCGTCAGCAGCAGTAACCCCGTTGTATCTTTATCCAACCGCCCGACGGGAAATAGATCAGCTCCCTGATATGGCTGCGGCAGTAAGTCCAAAACAGTCTTGGCAAATCGGTCTTCTGTCGCCGACAACACGCCCTGCGGCTTGTACAGCATGAGATAATAAAATTCTTCATAATAAACGGGTTCCCCGTCTACTTGAATGGTATCCTGCTGCGGGTTTACCTTCGCTGCGCTGTCCCTGCAGCACTTTCCATTGACCCATACATGCCCGCCTTTGCATAATTCTTTGAGCTGCCGCCGTGTTCCCCAGCCGCAATGCCCCAACAGCTTATCCAATCGCATTGTTTTTGCCATCGTATCACCTCACAAACTCGGCATATCCCATTGTGCCTGATAGCCAGCCATGCCTGCCAAATGCTGCGTGCAGTTCATCAACGTCATGACATTTTTTTCGCCGTAATAATCAATAATATTAAATGCTGTATTATATTGTTGGAAACACCAGATTCGTCTCAGGTCCAGTCCCAGCAAGCCAAAAAGAAGGCATCGTATGGACGCGCCGTGTGAAGCAATCAGCACAGTATCACCGTCTTTATGATGACTTAAAATTTCTTTCGTCTTGGCAGTAATTCGCTGTTCTACTTCTAAAAACGATTCGCCGCCGTGAGCCGGCAGCTTGCCGTCAGAATCATAAAACGCTTCAATTTCTCCCGGCCACTGTTCTGTAATTTCTTTATACGTATGTCCTTCCCAGACGCCAAAATTAATTTCCCGCAGCTCATCATAGGACTGTACCTGCAAGCCATGCGGCTTGGCCACCAGCTCTGCCGTCAGTCTGGCCCGCTGCAGCGTGCTGCTGTAAATGCCGTCAAAATGGACGTGTTTTAAAAATTGGCTCAAACATTGGGCCTGCGCAATTCCCCGCGCATTCAGCGGCACATCTGTCGAACCCTGATACCACTGCTGCACATTGCCGTCCGTTTCGCCATGCCGAACCAAATACAATTTTATCATGATGACTTATCCTCCTGTAGGAACATGCTGTTATCTAGTATCTATGCCGCGTTCACGGCCTATTTGTTTATTATAGCGAATTTCCCCCCAGATGAATAGATGCAGCAGAAAGGAGAAAAGTAAGCCCCAATAAGACCATTTCGCTGCCTTCCAGCACAGCCCCATACGTATCGCCGGTAACGCCGCCCAAAATACGTGTCAAATACCGGTTTGCAGCCAAAGAGACCAGCATGGCGGCTCCTAAAAGAAACAAGTATAAAAAACCGCTGTATATTACTGGCAGCAGTGCCAAGACAAAGGCTCCCTTCATGGTATACGAGGGAGCATACTGCCGGAACGCTTTTCCCAGTCCCTGTTCTCGGGCATAGGGAAACTGAAAAATACTAATCAGCGTACCAAACCGTGCAGCCGCCGGAATACCAGCCAGCGCTGCCAATGCCATATCTGGAGCGCAATTTGCCAAAAAACAAATTTTTAACGATGCTAAAAAGAAAAAAGCAATACTGCCGTTAGATCCTACACAGCTGTCTTTCAAAATTTCCAGCATCCGTTCGCGGCTCCTGCCGGAAAATATACCGTCAGCTGTATCCATAAACCCATCGGCATGCAGGCCTCCTGTAATAAAAAACCAAGCTAACACGACGAGCAGCGACCGATACGGCTCACCTAGCACCACACTGCATCCTGCATAAACCAATGAAAGCAGAATACCGATAAGCCATCCTACTAAAGGAAAAAATAAAACAGCCCGCCCAAAATCCTCATTCGTCCAAACCGTTTGTTTGACAAGCTGGATACGGGACAAAAACTGCAGCGCAATCAAAAATGATTTCATACACTGCCTCCCAGTCGTACCTGACGGCTCTTTAGTTCTATCGTAATGCCGCAAATAGTCGCATAGACTTCTGCCGCTTCTGCTGCCGCTTTCTGATTCACTGCACCAATCAATTCCCGGTACAGTCGGCTGATTCGTCCCATGGGCACAATACCGCATCCCAATTCATTGGTAACAAACACGACTATTTTTCCATCGGATGCGCGAATGCATCGGCAAGTCTGTTCCATCTCCTGCAGTGCCTTTTCTATAATCACACTGTCTGCTTCTTTTTCATGAGCAAATAAAAAATTAGAAAAATACATAGTCAGACAATCCACCAGCACCACATCGGCTTCTTGTAAAATCTGCGGCATCCTGGCCGGCATTTCATACGGCATTTCGACAGTCTGCCAGCTGCTTGGCCGCCGTTTTTGATGAACAACAATTTTTTGCTTCATTTCTTCATCCAATGCCTTTGCCGTCGCCACATAGACTTTTCGTCCTGCGCACGTTTTTAGATAGGTTTCAGCAAAAACGCTTTTGCCGCTTTTGGCGCCTCCCGTTACTAATATACATTTTCCCTGCATCGGCTTTTCCTCCCCCAAAAATATATTCTATATTATATCATATCCCAACCACTCTTTTCTTACTGACAGCAACTAGAATTTTTTTCTATGCACACACAGATTCCGCTCTCAAATACGTTCTTTGATATATGGCAACAAAAAAAGGGGCTGTAACAAAATGAGCTTTTTTAGCCCATTTTGTTGCGGCCTTCTTTCTTT
>CAVKEA010000055.1:0-17643 GCA_963655305.1 bacterium | reverse complement strand
TCGTAACGGGCGGTGTTGGCAGTCATGCAGTGTAGATTTCGCCTGGTTGCCGGGATAACAACATCTGACAAGAAAAACCGATGGTAAACATCGGCTCATCTATGCGAGTGATTTGCTATATGTATTGTAATTCGTTCAAGACATCTTTATCCGATATTTTAAGGATATCGGAAGGTAGTTTTCCAACATAACATCGTCCGTAATTGCTTGCATTTGCTCTCAAGCCGCCCCGTTACGGGAATGACTGGTTGTGCGGCTTGGCCGCACAATGAGAATGGATGGCATTGCGTTAAAAATGGGCGTTTTGTTTGAGCGAAGCGAGTTTCGCCCATTTAGCAATGACGGACATTCTCAAAGGAATGGGAGTTTCGGGCGGCCGCCTTTTTCTTGGTTCGTTCTTTTTCGGCGGCACGAAAAAGAATGAACATACGAGGGTGCAGGGATGCTTCCCAGCATTCTGGTCGCACAGAAAGAAAAAGTATATACGCCGATGTAAGCGGCAAGTTTACAAAACTATACAAGGGTTAAAGGGAAATGCCCTTACTCTACGTGTTTCTTTTTCGGCGGCTCGAAAAAGAATGGACATACGAGGGTGCCGGGATGCTTCCCAGCATTCTGGTCGCACAGAAAGAAAAAGTACATAGTATATGTAAACAACAAGTTTACAGAACCCTATGAGGGTCAAAGGGAATCTTTCCTGTATTCTGACTGCACAGAAAGAAAACGTGCATACGCCGATGTAAACGGCAAATTTACAAAATGATAAAAAAAGACCAGTGTCTGCTTATCCGCAGTCGCTGGTCTGCATGTACCGTCAACGAATACATATCCTATTGAAAATCAGGGAAGAAAACTGTCTACCTGATTGACAACTTCCAAATTCTTTTCTCGTATTTCTTTATCCTGCCGCATCGCTTCCATCGTCATCCAACAATAGGTTTTGCCGTCTATGGTACATGTTTTTTCTTTTAGTGCCGCTGGGAAAGCCGCCGGCGCAATACGAGCTTCGTAATAGGTATGGTCATATACTTTGGAATGTGCTTCTTTTACGGCATACTTTTCCTGCAAAATCTTTCCCAATTTTACAAGCGTAATGCCTGCCAAGGGAATTTTCAATTCATTGGAAAGACGCTGTTTTATAAATTGTTCATTTTCTGCTTCACTGGACTGTGTTCGATAATTCAAGAAAAAATTACATTGCCATTTGGTATCTCTATATAACAAAAACTGATTGGAATAGGGCCGATATGTGTCTTTAATAATGACAATAGAAAAAGGATGTGTTGTTTTATCCAAAGCAGCAATATCCTCATACAATTTTTTATGTGTATAATTTTTTTTAGTTACCACTTTATACATTCCTTTCCCACCTGTAACAATAAGAAGAATCCCTAATATATCTATCATCCATATAGGAATCCATTTGTCTGTATCATAGCTGCTGTATATCGCAGTCAGGCCGCTTAGTATATATGCCATATTACCAATGCAAGAATTCCCAATTTCATGTTTTTTCCGTTCTAATAACAGCAGTAATTCTTTGGTATCTATCCATATCCTCATATAACTTCCTCATCAACCTGCATATTTACATTCTAAAATATATTTTATCATATCATAGATATATCCCATTGGGCAACTAATGATAGAAAAAACCGGCATCATCAGCCTTCATTCCCGCTAATGATGCCGGTTGTTGTATTGTTGTAAGCAGATGTCTTACCATCCCAAAAGCCAGCTGGCTGCGCCGACCAACCAGGAAGCTGCGGAAAAGCCCGGTTCGACAGGATCCGTCTTCATGTCCACACTGCCTACGGGCTGGCCGTCATACTGGATGATAATATGGCCTGCGACGCCGTTTTGGATATCTTTTGCCGAGATGACTTGAGGGACGTCATAGACCAGGCTATAGTGCGACACGTCTTCGCCGTGAATCAAGGGATAGCGGATATCATGGGCGGCTTTGACTTCCGTGCGGCAGACTTTGCCGTCTTTGACCCAAACCGTACGTTTTGTTTCCTCGGCCTTGGGGCCGTCTGCCATTTTCACTTGTGAAAAGCCGTAATCCAACAGGGCCCGGGCATCGGTAAAACGCCCTGCCGGTGTCGGTGAGGCCATAAGGATGACGAGGAGATCGGCACCGTTTCGCTTGGCTTCCGCAGCCAGACAGCCGCCGGATTCGCCGGTCCAGCCCGTTTTGATGCCAACGGCGCCGGGATAGGAACCTAAGAGTTCATTTGTATTTTTCACGCGAAGCGTCTTCCTGGCGGGATGCGTCCAATGGACGACGCCATTCTTGCGGGCCACCATCTTGCGGAACGTGTCATTTTCCATGGCATAGCGGGCCAGTTTCATCATGTCCCGCGCTGTCGAATAATGCGTCGGCACGGTCAGGCCGTTGGGGTTGTCGAAGTGCGTGTGCTCCATGCCCAGTTTCTTTGCCCGTGCATTCATGCGCTTGGCAAAGGCAGGCACACTGCCATCTATGCTGTCAGCCAGGGCTACTGCCGCACCGTTGTCGGAAACCATGAGCATGCCGCCTACGATTTCATCGCGCGTAAAGATATCGCCTTTGACAATACCAAGCGGACAGTCTTCCGTATTGGCCGCATCTGCCAAGATGGCAACCTGCGCATCGGGACGCAGCTGTTCCAGTGCCAAAACCGCCGTCATCATCTTGGTCATGCTGGCAGGATATTTGGTGACATCGGCATCCTTTTCCAAAATCACGCGTCCCGTCGAGGCTTCGACGAGAATATACGACTGCGCCTGCACAGCCGGCCCGTCAGCGGCGGCCGTTCCCGAAAATTGTATTATACTCAGGCAAAGGAGCAAGCTCCCTGCCAGCCATTTTTTTACTCGTTTCACTGCATTCTCCCCCAAAAGCTAAGCCAATCTACACTACGCAAACTATCTCATTATAGCATACATTTTTGCTTGAATCGAGATTACAAAAACAATTGCACCAACACGTCCAGCAAATTGTTGGCATATATTCATCTATGTCAGGTGCCGTTTTAGGATTTAATGTGGTTTTCCCGCAACCTTTCGAAATCTATATTGCATGACGAATCACACCGCCCATTACGAGCGTGCCGACCGGTTGAAAAAAGTTTTTAGTTTTTAGTTGGAAGTTTGAAGAATAGCAATTATAATGCTGCAAACTGTTCATACAGAACATATCAAAAATCCGGCACCATTAGCAATTACACTAATGGTGCCGGATATGTTGTACTGTCTAAGATAGGTGTATGCAGATTATTCTTTTACTTCCAAGAGGCAGTCGCCGCTGATGATGGCTTGTCCTTTGGTAACGTAGATTTCACCGACTGTACCGTCGATTGGCGAGGTAATGGTCGTTTCCATCTTCATCGCTTCGGTTACGACGAGGTCGTCACCTTTTTTGACTTTCTGTCCCTGCGATACGATGACTTTGACGACAGAACCGGACAGGGTAGCTGCAATATCGCCAACTTTAGTCGGGTCGGCTTTGCGGCGTGTCACGGTCTTCATGTCTACGCTCTTATCCTGTACCTGGATTTCACGTTCTACGCCGTTGAACAGGAAGGTAATCGTACGCATGCCGCTTTCATCCGGATCGCTGATGTTGATCAGCGTAATGATGAGGTCTTTCCCTTCTTCAATTTCAACGTGAACTTCTTCGTTCTGCTTCATGCCAAAGAAGAAGGTCGGTGTATCCAAAACGCTGACGTCACCATACTGTTTGGCCCGTTCGTTGTAGTCTTTGAATACTTTCGGATACTGGCAGTATGCATTGACATCTTCATCTTCATGCTTGTATCCTGCGTCAGACAATTTTTTGCGTACTGCTTCAAAGTCTACCGGTGCCAAGGATTTGCCCGGACGTTCTGTAAGCGGTTTCTTCCCTTTCAAAATAATCTTCTGTAATTTTTCCGGGAAGCCTTGATACGGAATGCCCAAACGGCCTTCGAAGAATTCTACAACGGACTGCGGGAAGTCGAGAACGTCGCCTTTTTCGTAAATATCTTTTTCGGTGAGGTTGTTTTGTACCATGTACAAGGTCATATCCCCAACGACTTTAGAAGACGGCGTAACTTTGATAATATCGCCAAACATCATATTGACTTGGTGATACATTTTTTTGACTTCGTTCCAGCGTTCGCCAAGGCCGACAGCTTTTGCCTGCTGACGGAGGTTGGAGAACTGTCCGCCAGGCATTTCGTGCTGATATACTTCTGTATTCGGATACGGTTCTGCTTTGTCTACGCCTTTATAGTACGGACGAACTGTAGCCCAGTAGCGGGACATTTCTTCCATGGCATCAACATTGAGGTCTGGCTGACGGTCTTTGCCGCTCAATGCATAATACAATGTACTCATGCTCGGCTGGCTTGTGCCGCCTGCAAACGCAGAGTATGCGACATCGACGATATCGACGCCGGCATCAATAGCACGGCTCAACGTAGCTACTGCATTGCCGGAGCCGTCGTGTGTATGGAGATGAATCGGCAGGTCCACTGCGTCTTTTAATGCTGAAACGAGCTGGTATGCTGCTTCTGGTTTTAAAAGGCCGGCCATATCTTTGATAGCTAAGATGTTGGCACCTGCTTTTTCCAATTCTTTTGCCATATTGACATAGTAATTGAGGTCATATTTTTTGCGGTTCTTATCCAAGATATCGCCGGTATAGCAGAGTGCTACTTCGGCAATCTTGCCGGTACCGCGAACAGCCTGAATCGTTTCATACATGTTGTCGAGGCTGTTGAGGCTGTCAAAAATACGGAATACGTCGATGCCGTTTTTAGCAGACAATTCGACAAAGTTTTTGACGACGTTGTCCGGATAGCTGGTGTAGCCTACGGCATTGGCGCCGCGAATCAGCATCTGCAGGAGAATGTTCGGTGCTTTTTTGCGCATCTGGCGAAGCCGTTCCCATGGATCTTCATCCAGGAAGCGATATGCTACGTCAAAGGTAGCGCCGCCCCAGCATTCATAAGAGAAGAAGTTCGGCAGCTTTTTGGATGCCGCTTCCAATACGCGGAGCATATCAATAGAACGTACACGGGTAGCCATCAAGGATTGATGCGCATCACGCATGGTCGTATCCGTAAAGAGTACTTTTTTCTGATCCAAAATCCATTGGGAGAATTTTTCAGCACCCATGGAATCAAAAATCTGTTTTGTACCATCAGGGTATGCACCTGCTACAGGTTTTGGCAGTTCCAGCGGGTCAAATGCCGGTTTGTCCTGATGACCTGCGCCTGCATAGCCGTTGATAGTCGTATCGCCAATGTATTTCAAAAGTTTAGTACCACGGTCTTGTACGACAGGAAGGTTGAACAGTTCCGGATGGTCGTCAATAAAGTTGACGTTGTACGAGCCGTCGATAAAGGATGGAGCTTTCAATACGTTAATCAAGAAGCCGATGTTGGTCTTGACGCCGCGGATACGGAATTCTTTCAAGACGCGCAGCATTTTCTGTACGGCGCCTTTATGCGTCAGCGAGTATGCTGTAGCTTTGACCAGCAGGGAGTCATAATACGGGGTAATAATCGCGCCCGTATAGGCATTGCCGCTGTCAAGACGGATGCCAAAGCCGCCGCCGCTGCGGTATACCATGATTTTGCCGGAATCCGGCATGAAGTTGTTCATTGGATCTTCTGTCGTAATACGGCACTGAATGGCGTTGCCCAGGCAGCGAACATCTTTCTGCGATTTGATGCCGATTTCGTCGCTGTCCAATGCATAGCCTTCTGCTACTTTAATCTGCGTCTGTACAATGTCGATGCCTGTAATCATTTCTGTTACAGTATGTTCGACCTGTACACGCGGGTTGACTTCGATAAAGTAGAACTGGCCGTCCGGCGTAACCAAGAATTCAACCGTGCCGGCGTTGACGTATTTGACATTTTTCATGAGCTTGATAGCTGCATTGCAAATATCTTCACGAAGCTGCTGCGGCAGGGCAAAAGCCGGTGCGATTTCTACGACTTTCTGATGACGGCGCTGTACGGAACAGTCGCGTTCGTATAAATGAATAACATTGCCGTGTTCATCCCCCATAATCTGGACTTCAACATGTTTAGGATTGACAATGCATTTTTCCAAATAAATTTCGTCGCTGCCAAACGCCAATTTGGCTTCGGATTTGGCACGGTCATAGGCATCGCGCAAATCTACCATGCGGTTGACCATACGCATGCCGCGGCCGCCGCCGCCGTTGACTGCTTTGAGCATGATAGGGAAGCCGACTTCTTTGGCGAATTTTTCGACTTCCTGATAATTCATGACAGGGCCGTCACTGCCTGGAATATATTGAATACCAGCTTTTTTAGCCTGGATACGAGCATTGATTTTATCGCCGAACATGATAAGATGTTCTACTTTCGGGCCGATAAAAATGATACCTTCTTCTTCACAGCGTTTTGCCAGATCTGCATTTTCGGACAAGAAACCGTAGCCCGGATGGATAGCATCAACGTCGTGTTCATGGGCAATCCGGATAATATCTTCAATATCTAAATATGCATCAACCGGTTTTTTACCTTCCCCAACCAAATAGGATTCATCTGCACGGAACCGATGCAGAGAAAGTGAATCTTCTTTAGAGTAAATAGCTACTGTGCGAATTCCCAGTTCGTTACATGCACGGAATACACGAATAGCAATTTCTCCGCGGTTGGCAACTAAAACCGAACGAATCTTTTTCATGAAAATACCCTCCTGCGTACTAATTTTGCAATACATCACAATGACTGATACATTGGTTATTTATCTTTTTCATTGTCTGTTTAATTATAACAAAATGGCAAAACATTACAAGAGAAACCGCCTTTTTCTTGCTTATAAATACTGTATACACAGTATGTACACGGCATACATGGACCTGCATATACCAAAAAAGCCTGCAGCACACTTTTGCTACAAGCTTTTTTGGGGTGATGTTACCGATTTTCGATTTGTTTCAAAACATTGGGAAGTTCCGTTATATCTTGAATACTATAATCCGCTCCGGCTTCTGCAAAAATTTGACGCACTTGTTCACGGCGGACCGTTTTTTCTGCATCAGACAAGGCATTAAATTGTTCTTCATTCAATCCCATAACCGAACTGCCATCAATCACTCCGACAGACCAAACACCTGCCGCGTTCCCTTCTTTAATATCAGAAACGGTATCACCAACTTTTACAACAAGGCTCACATCAGACAGGTTCAATTCCATCATGTTTTTAAAAATCATATACGGATAAGGCCGTCCCATACCCCCTGTCGAATCCGGTGAAAACCAGCAATCCGGCTGATACCCCTGCGCAGCGGCAGCTTGAACAACAATCTTCATCATCTTATCCGTATAGCCTGTTGTAGAACCAAGTTTCAATCCCATAGACCGCAGCTTAGTTACGGTTTCCACGACGCCTGGCTTCACTTTGGTATAGCTGGTCAACGTAGATAACAGTTCCGGTTCAAAATGGCTATAAATGGTTTCTACATCTGCCATACTCCAAGCCGTTCCGTGCTGCTGTTTCCACGCCGAACCAATCCGTTCCATAGACAACATGGTTTTGATATGGTCGCGCTTGAGCATGCCCATAGGCTTTCTCGTTTCTTCTTCCGTCACAGCAATGCCGTTGGCAGCAAAGCTATCCATAAATGCTTTTACCGGTGCCATACAGCCAAAATCAACTGTAGTACCTGCCCAGTCAAATATAATACCTTCTAGTTTCATGCGTTATTCAATCCTTTCATATATTCTGCAAATATCTGTAAAATGCGGCGAACGTCTTCTTCATAAATTTCCCCGATATTGCCTAAGCGAAATGTATCTTGTTCCGTCAATTTTCCTGGGTAAATCACATAGCCCCGTTTTTTCAGATACGCATACATATCCTGAAAATCAAACGCTATGTCTTTGGGATATAAAAAGGTGGTAATAATCGGACCTTGTACGGATTGATCAATATACGCGCTAAATCCCAGTGCTTCCATGCCATGCCGCAATAATGTATTTGTATGGACATAACGGGCATGCCGTGCTGCAATGCCGCCTTCTTCATCAAGTTCTCGCAAAGCCTGCCTAAAGGCTGCAACAACATGGGTAGGCGATGTAAACCGCCATTTGCCATTATCATGTTCCATAGTTTCCCACTGCGCATAGACATCCAATGACAAGCTGCGAGCCGTTCCTTTTGTTTGCTTTAGTGCATTTGTTTTGGCAATAATAAATGCAAATCCCGGTACGCCTTGAATACATTTATTCGCACTGCTGATAAGATACGTAATGCCTAATTTAGGTACATCAATATCCACGCCGCCAAAACTACTCATGGCATCGACAATAAATATTTTGCCGTATTTTTTCGCTATGGTTCCAATCGCTTGAATGTCATTCAAAATTCCCGTCGTTGTTTCGCTGTGTACCATGGAAATATGGGTAATCGCCGGATCGGCCAGCAGAGCGGCTTCTACCGCATCTGCTTGAGGAATTGTATTATATGCTGTTTCTACCGTCGTATATGGAATATGATGATATTGGCAAATTTCTGCCATGCGTTTACTGTACGCTCCATTGACAGCAATCAACAATTTGTCCGTTGGTTTGATCACACTGGAAAGCACTGCTTCTACGCCAAATGTACCGCTTCCCTGCATGAGAACTGCCGTATATCCCGCATCCGCATGGGCCAGCTTTAATAACGATGCGCGTATTTCCTGCGTCATCTGTTTATAATCATCATCCCAAGTACATAAATCAACCATCATTTCTTCTTTTACCGTTTCTGTTGTCGTCAACGGGCCTGGTGTTAATAATTTATATCTATTTTTATCCATCTGTGTCTGCCTTCTTTCTATGCGACTGCCTTTAGTTGCCTTTAATCAACTGCTGATGTTTTTTTAATAAATCGACAGTTAATTTTTCTTTAAACTGCTTCGGATATGCCGGTTCAAATGATTTATCTACTGTTTCTCCTTCATATAATGCCATCGGATAGAATTTCAACAATTCTGAACGGCTGTTTTTTATAATGCATTCTGCCATTTTCATAGCTAATTCTTGTTTTTTACTATTGCCTTTATTGATAACTGCCACACCTTCTGTTAGGAAGAAGTTCCCTTCTGAAGGATCAATAACCTGAATCGGAAGTCCTTTTTTCTGTTCCATCAATCCTTGATGACGAAGGCCAAATCCAATAGCTACTTCACCTGCTTTTACTTTCTTCAACGGACCAGAACCGGATTTTTCCATATGCGGGCCGGCATTGGCCTCTAATTCTTTTAACAGTTTTGCCCCTTCTTGTTCGCCGTATGCATCAAATACAGCTTGCGCCAAAAGCCAAGATGTCGAAGAGCCCATAATATCCGGTAATGAAATCTTATCTTTATATACAGGATTCGCTAAATCTTTCAGCGTTTTCGGCATCGGTAAATTTTCTTTCTGCAGTACATCCGTATTTACAAAAATAGCCCCGAATTGACCGGTTGTCGGTTTGTAATAGGCCGGTGTTTCCTGCAATGTCTTGGCATCAAAGGTTAAGTCAGCAAACATGTTATTCTGCTTCTGCGCCGAATCAATATAATATGTACTCATCGTTATCATATCTGCTTCTATATTCTTTCCTTCAGCCATCAGCTTGCCGCCTAATTCCGACGTACCAAATGACTGCATGACATATTTGCCTTCAAATCCATTATTGTCTAACGCATGTTTAAACGCATCTTGTGCTTCCGGATCTGCATTGGTATATATGACAACTTGTTCCTCATTAGAGACATTTTCCTCACTGCCTCCGCATCCTGCAAGACCTACTGCCATGGATATAGCCAAACATCCTGCCAGCACATACCGATACCATTTTTTCATGATTACATCCTCCTTAATATCTGTTCATTATTTATATATGTACTTCCTGCATGCCTGTTTTTTGGGGTGCAGCCTGCTTTTTTTTGTATTTTGTCCCCCATATCTGATGTCTTTTTTGTTTGAGACGCAAGGCAATATCATCGTGGTTAGCTAAATAATCAAAGACAACTTTTACCACAATATTCGTCAAAAAGATAAGCAATGAAAGTACAAAGACTTCATCATACTTTTCAAAATATTGGGCCTGTGTAATTTTCGTTGTCATGACCATAGTGCGTGCGCCTGTAACAAAGACAATTGCGCTAATCGTAACTAAGGCCTGTACAAAAATATAACTGAACATTTGAAATACTGTAGACATCGTATTAGGAATAATAACCCGGAAAATCGTCTTTACCCATGAATCTCCCATTAATGCGCCGGTCATTTCCCACGACTCATTCAGTTTGGACAAGGATGACTGAATCATTAAATAGGGAGTTGTAAATTCACGAACGGAATTCAATAAAATAATGATGATAAATGTATTTTGAATCGGTGTTCCTGTAAAAGCAAACAAGAACGCAACACCTAACACCATGCCGGGAACCGTATTGGTTATCATCGCACACGCATCCATTAGGGTCTTACAAATGCCTGGAAGTTTGGAACGCGTATTCACCAGCGCTGCCGCATACGCTAAAACAGTCCCAATACATGCTGTCGCCCCAGCAACCAAAACAGAATGGATATAAACCGTTCTAATAGAATGATCATTTAAAATACGCTGCGACGTTTCTGTCGTAAATATAATCTGATATGGCCAACTTTTAATAAACGGCACAATAAACATAATCGCAAAGATAGACAAGATAGCAGCAATAACCAAAATATACACAACAGCAAATGCCGCATCTCGCAAACGATCTTGAGGCAGGCTGAATGTACTGATTTTGTTGTAGCGAAAATTGAATCGTTCTGATACCCGCAGCAGCCCTAATGCCACAATCGAAGGTATCAGCATAATAACAGCAATAGCTGAACCGGACTGAAAATCCGGTACGGCTCCCATCATGACCATATATAACTGTGTCGCTACAACTGTATATTGACCGCCAATGGACGCCGGAATACCAAAATCAGTAAACGACAGAAAAAACGAAAGAATAAACGAGGCCGCAATCGTACCAATCATAGGACGTACACTCGTAATATAAAATGTTTTTATCGGGCTGTCTCCCATAATTTGCGATACGACAATAAAATGTTTATCCACATATTTAAACGCATTGTACAACAAAATAAATGCCGGTGGCAGCGTATAAATAACATACGAAATCAACAACCCCCAAAAACCATAAATAGAAAACAACTGGCCGCCAACAAATTTAGTAATCAAGCCTTGTTTACCTAATGAATACATAACCGCAAATCCATATGTCAATGTCGGCAAAAACATAGGTAAGATAATAAATACTTGAACAGCCGATTTAAACTTGTTGGGTAAATTAGTATAATGCAGCCCGTATGCTAATATAAACGCCAGGCCAACAGTAATAGCTGCTTCCAGTCCGGATACAGCAAAGCTATGCTGCAGGGATACCGTAAATTCTTGATTCTGCAGTACAGCTAAATAGTTGCCCCAGCCAATATGACCTGACGACTGAACACATGATTTGCTTAACAAGATAAGCAATGGACAAACAACCGCGCCCGCAAAAACAAGGCAAATAAAGCTGAAAACAACTTTAAGTTCTATTCGCTCTTTCTCCATATTCTTCTCCTCTAATGACATGCCACATTATCCTGTACATGTGGTTTTTCAAACAACCGAAAAATATTATTTCGTTTAATTTGCAGCTGTGACAAGATGAATTTTTTAATAAAATCATCCTTCGGCGCATGAATAATTTGTTCCGGTGTATCAAATTGAGCAATTTTTCCATCATGTAAAATTAATACACGATGTGATAAGGTAAGGGCTTCTTCAGGATCGTGCGTAACAATAATCGTCGTCAAATGGTACTGCTTGGCAATCAGACGAATTCGTTCTTTGATCGATTCTTTAATAACGCCATCCAACGCACTGAGCGGTTCATCCAATAACAGAATTTTAGGTTTCATAACCAATGTACGTGCCAAGGCTACTCGCTGTTTCTGTCCGCCTGACAGCTGGATGATTCGTTTGGCTGTATGGTCTTTTAAATCCAGCAACCGAATGAGATCATCGACTTCCGTTTTAGTTGAAATATTCGGTTTGTTGCGAAGACCATAGACAATATTTTGATACGCTGTCAAATTAGGAAATAAGGCATAATCCTGAAAGACAATATTAAATCCTCTTTTTTGCATTGGCACTTGTGTTAAATCATTTCCATTATATAAAATCTGACCGCTGCTAATCGGCGTAATTCCCAAAATGACATTTAATAATGTCGTCTTGCCACCGCCGGAAGGTCCTAAAATAGAAATAATTTCACCATCTTCAACAGATAACGAAATATCGTTTAGAATAACTTTATCATCATATTTTTTTATAATATGTTTTATTTCCAGCACGATTTCATATCCTCCTCTTTTTTACATGATTACAGTATACTGTCTGTACGAAAGATATATGTCAGTAATACGTAATATTTCGGTAAAACAAAACAGCCTGTCACACAAAAATGACAGGCTGTTTACTATACGTACTATTTTTGCAATACATATTGCACCAAATAAATACTCCCTTCATATAAAACAATCATCGGCACGGCAATCATGGTCTGCGTAAAAACATCCGTCGTCGGTGAAATGACGCCGGCAAAGACAAAGGCCAGCACGATCAGAATCCGCCGTTTTCGTTTTAAAAAGGCCGAAGATACGATGCCGATTTTCCCTAAAAAGAAAAGAATGAGCGGCAGTTCAAAAACAACGCCAAAAGGCAGCATAAAGGCAATAAAAAAGGATAAATAGGAACTAAGGGAAAACATAGGCTGCAGGGTATCTGTCGAAAACCCCATAAAAAATTGTACAGCAGCCGGCAGTACTAAGAAAAAAGAAAAAGCAAGTCCTGCATAAAACAGCAAGACGGCAAACGGCACCAGCCACAAGACGGCATGACGTTCTGTCGGCGCTAAGGCCGGGCGCACAAACTGCCAGATTTCATAGCAAAGAATCGGAAGGGTCACCAACGCACCGGTGCAGACTGCGATTTCCAAATACGAAAAGAATACTTCTGTCGGATTGAGGAAATATAATTTGCCTGCCGGCGCAGAAATCATCGCAATAATATCATCGACAAATTGGTAGGCAATGACACTCGCTGCGGCAACAGCTGCCAAGCAGATAATCAGCCGTTTGCGAAATTCCTGCAAATGGCCGCTGATGGGCATTTCTCCTTCTTCCCTGGCTTTTTGGAGTGCTTTATTATTTGCGTCCTTTTCCATTGGTATCTCCTTTTTCTTCCGTTTCTTCTGCCGCTTCTACTACCGTATTCATCGCCTTGCGGAATTCTCGTATGCTTTTGCCCAATGCGCGGCTTACTTCCGGCAGTTTCCCCGGTCCAAATACAAATAAAGCCACAATAAAAATGACAATAATTTCACCCATGCCTAAGTTGAACATGGCTCAAACCCCCTTTTTATGGCAAAAGCAGGCACTTGATAAGTCAAGTACCTGCTCATAAACTGTTACTGTGTAGTTAAACCAAATACATGGCTTAGAGATAGTGTACGCGAGATGCGTCATAGCGGTCTTCTTTAAGCCGTTCGTCACAGACTGTTTCTTTAGGATATCCAAAAGAAACGATAGCAAACGCCGTCAAGCCTTCCGGAATGCCTAAAGCACGGCGAACAATGATTTCTCTGGCTTTATAAGGGGATACACCCAGCCATACTGCACCTAAGTCCAAATGTACTGCTTCTAATAAAATGTTTTCAACGGCTGCACTCAAATCCAGTGGCACAAAAGCCGGAAAACGCTGATTCGTATCACGGCTGCAAACAACGATGGCTGCCGGTGCATTGGCTGCACATCCTGCATACGGGCTGCAGTGAGCCAAATCCTGAATAACGCGTTTATCACGAACAACATAAAATTCCCATGGCTGCTGATTACCCGCTGAAGGGGCCGCCATAGCCGCACGCAATAATTTTTCTATTTTTTCATCTTCTACTACGGTAGGCAAAAATTTTCTTACACTATGTCTAGCAAAGATTTCATCCATGTTAAAATTCACTCCCTTGTAAACGTTGTATGGTATCTTATTATACCATACCTATTTACAAATAAAAAGAAAAAAGAGTATTTCGAATTTTCGAAATACTCTTTCATGGTGCCGGAGAAGGGACTTGAACCCCCACGGTGTTACCCGCCTGATTTTGAGTCAGGTGCGTCTGCCATTCCGCCACTCCGGCATGTCCTGTGCGCTGTCGTTTTCTTTAACTCCTTGGCACAAGAAAGATTATATCACAATTTGTCGTTTCGTCAAGAGATTTTTATAAATTTTTTTAAGCATTAAAGATATTCCATATGGTCTATGTCTTCATCTTGAAATATAACCAGAAAAACATCCATCTCATGCTGAGACAAAAAGTCCTCCACGGCCTCTTCGCATACTTCCATTGCTTCTTCTCTGGGATACCCAAAAATGCCGGATGAAATAAGCGGAAACGCAATAGACCGTGCGCCGTATGCATCAGCTAATGCCAGCGACTGCACATAACAGCTGTACAATAATTCTCGTTCGTTGTGTTCTCCGCCTTCCCATACAGGGCCGACTGTATGAATGACATAGCGGGCCGGCAGCTGAAATGCCGGTGTGATGACAGCGTCCCCAGTCGGACAGTATCCTATACGCCGACAGGCATCCTGCATTTGGGTATACCCGGCTGCCCGAAAAATAGCTCCGCAGACGCCACTGCCTGCCAATAATTGATTATTCGCGGCATTTACCAAAACATCTGCTTTTACTGTTGTAATATCTCCCTGTATAATCTGGAAAGGCATGTGTGTAGATTCTCCTATGACAATGCAAAAAAACGATACATATGGTTGTCTTATACTATACTAAAGTCTCCTGCCTAAGGCAAGCCATTTACCGGTACTTTCTGCATCATGCACAAAAAAGTTATTGCAAAATAAGATTCTTCAGTCCATTTTGTCACAGTCCGTTTACTATGGAGTTTTCAGTGTGTAGTGTGTAGTTTGCAGCATTACTTTTCATTTTCTTCAAACTTCAAACTAAAAACTTTGAAAAGAGGAGCATGGTACATGACAGCAAAAAGTATTTTGTTACAGTCCCGTCATATACGTCAACGCTACACAAAGTAATGCGTTCTGCATCATGCATAAAAAAAGAACCTCATGCATTCATGAGATTCAGCTAGTCTTGTTGGTGCGGTCGATGGGACTTGAACCCATATGAACTTTCGTTCACTACCCCCTCAAAGTAGCGCGTCTGCCATTCCGCCACGACCGCATATATAATTGTTGGTGCTCAGGGACGGAATTGAACCGCCGACACGGGGATTTTCAGTCCCCTGCTCTACCGACTGAGCTACCTGAGCAAATATGGCGACCTCGATCGGATTTGAACCGACGATCTTCGCCGTGACAGGGCGACATGTTAAACCGCTACACCACGAGGCCATTCATATTCCTTCATTTCGGAACCTCTCGTTCCGACAAAAAATATTCTACCATAGAGAGGCTTCTTTGGCAAGTACTTTTTTGCATTTTTCTAAATTTTTTTGTAGAATTGCAAAAAAGTCAGTACTGCATACTATGTATTATACAGTATTTGATGTATAATACATGTGGTATTTTCGCTTTACATCGTATTTACATTATTTACAGAATTTACAGAAAGGTGACACTTCCATGCCTAACCCCGTTTCCAACAGACCGAAAGGGTCTTCCATGCTGCCGGGCAAGCCACCGTTTTCTCTGGCAAAAGCCGGGCATACGTTTTTTTATCTGCTATGTATTTTTGCTGTCATTTACGCGCTGTGCGTACAGTGGGAATTCAATATTTCCTTAGGCTTGGGGCCTGATAATATTGAAGATATGACCTTAGGTCTGATTCCTGCCGTTGCTGCTGTAGTTATTTCTCTGGCATTATACTGGAACCATTTGTCGATTGCAGCTATTATTCCTACCGCCATTATTGGTCTTGGCTGGATTATTACGGGACCGCTCCTTAGTTATAATACATTAATTACGAAAAATACAATCTATTTGAACAATATATATGATATATATGTTGGATTGTATCTTTTTGCCATCCTCTTCTGCATCAACATGGCGGCAAACCAATATCTGCACCGCAAACTGGCTGCCATACTCATGACAGTACTGCAGTTTGTTTCTTTTTTTATCATTGCTCTGCAATGGGTGTATTTTGCATTATATACTTCCTGCATTACGACATCCGGCGCGCTGCTCATTTTTCAGACCGGACCTGCCGAAACGTTGGAATATTTCCACTCTCTCGGCCTGCTGCGCGTCATAGGCATTGTCGTTTTATTAATTCTTATTATAGGCGGACTGTTTGGGGCTAATTATAAACAGCCTCGTCTTCCCAAGACAAAATTATACCGCAAAATAATTCCTGTTATTTCTCTTTTTATTATGCTGCCTTCCATAGGAGCTTTACAAGAAGAAATTTTGCCGGAAGCATTTCCGATTCGCACGTTTTTGGATACACACGACTATATGAAACGGGCGTCACTGTATGCTGAAAATCATGACAGCAAATTCGCTGCCCTGCAGGCAGTGCAGTTAAATCCGGCAGCCTATCCGAATACGGTAATTGTCGTCATTGGCGAATCAGAAACACGCACCTTGATGAATGCCTATAATCCCGACCATGTTCCCAATACGCCTTGGCTTACAGCGAAAAAACAAGATCCAAACTTTACCTTGTTTACTAACGCGTACAGCTGCGTATGGTACACGGTTCCGGTATTGGAACATGCACTGACAGAATCCAATTTTTACAACAACAAAGAATTCAATCAATCTATTTCTATTATTGATATGGCTAAAAAGGCTGGCTATAAGACATACTGGTTCAGCAACCAAGGCTCGGTCGGCGTAGCAGATACACCAATTACGTTGGTTGCCAAAACGGCCGATGTTTCCGAATGGGTTGACCGGGATTTGAAAGAATCCACACTGGACGGCGCACTGCTGCAGTTTTTACAGCGAGTTGACCCCAATGAAAAGAATTTCGTCGTTCTTCATATCATGGGCAGTCATATTGAATACCGCAACCGTTATCCGGCAGAATTCCAGCATTTCAATGATGGTAAAATAAATGAACAGGCCGACTTTGACAATACCGTTTTATATACAGACTGGGTATTATCGCAGATTTTTGACTATGCGCAGCAAAACCTCAACCTGGATGCCATGGTTTACTTTTCTGACCACGGCAGCGACCCGGATGTAGGCCGTCAGCCCGACAGCGCCAGCTTCAAAGTACTTCGCATTCCTATGTTCTGCTATTTGTCCAAAGAATATCAGCGGCGCAATCCTCAAATCGCAGCAACAATCAAAGCACATCAAAACAACTACTTTACGAATGACTTGGAATACGAATTTATCTGCGGCATTTTAAATATGAAATCGCCCAACTACGACCCGTCTTACAGTCTTGCCTCTCCGGCATGGAAAATGCAGCGAAAAGATCTAGTCACCCGCTTTGGCAAAACAAGCTTATTGGATGACACAGAATATTAATTTGAATAGGTTTATTACACGGGGCTGTAACAAAATGAGTTTTTTTAGCCCATTTTGTTGCGGCCTTCTTTCTTTCCCATACTTAACGCAATAG
>CAVKEA010000054.1:0-17666 GCA_963655305.1 bacterium | reverse complement strand
GTACATTCGGACAGCAGATACAGAATTGTATGTGCCGAGCTATCATATCGACCATGTTGTAGACACTGTTGGAGCCGGAGATGGTTTTGCCGTTGGCTTTACGAGCGGCTTGCTGGATGGCTTGACGCTGGAAGATGCAGCCCGCCGCGGGGCAGCCATAGGAGCCATGGCGATTCAGGTTGCCGGCGATAATGAAGGACTGCCGACTAGGGAACAGTTGGAAGTATTTCAAAGCACACATCACTAAAAGATAACAGGAGGAATGAATCATGGATAAAATAGATGTAGTAAAGAAAATAGAAGAAGTAGGTGTAGTAGCGGTTATCCGCGGTAAGAATCCGGAAGAAGCCGTAGCCATGTCGGATGCCTGCATTGCCGGCGGTGTAACGGCTATCGAATTGGCATTCACGACGCCACAGGCCCATGAAGCGATTGAAACGTTGAGCAAAAAGTATGCAGATAACCCGGACGTCATCATCGGAGCTGGGACAGTGCTGGATGCGATTACAGCACGCATTGCCATCTTGAATGGGGCGCAGTTTATCGTATCGCCGGCCTTTGATTTGGAAACGGTAAAACTCTGCAACCGGTACCGCATCGCTGTCATGCCGGGAACGACGACGCTCAACGGCGTATTGGAAGCGTTGGAAGCAGGAGCTGATGTGATTAAGATATTCCCAGGAGAAATCTTGGGCATGAAAGCCATCAAAGCCATTCACGGTCCGATTCCGCAGGCACCGCTGATGCCGACAGGCGGCGTCAACGCAGAAAATGCCGGTGACTGGATTAAAGCCGGATGTGTGGCTGTTGGAGCCGGAGGAGCTTTGACAGGAGGCGGCAAGACAGCAGCAGAAATCACAGAAGCAGCCAAGAAATTTATTGCTTCTGTCAAAGCAGCTAGATAATATACGTATGAATTATGAATAAGGCCTGTTGCGTTATGCGGCAGGCTACCATACGTAAAAACAGCGATTTTGCAATATGGAAGATATCGTATGCTGTTATGATAAAAAACTGTATGCAAATGGGGAAATTCTCGTATTGCGTACAGTTTTATGACTGTTTGGAGTAGATAAATTTATGCCCCTATACTATACTAAAATATAGTGTAGAGTATAGGTTGAAGAGGGTGTTTTGGTGAATTCGTTTTACATTATTGCCAATCAGTTGTTTCAATTTTTTGTGATGATGCTTTGCGGATATATGGGGGTACGGGCAGGTATCATTCCTAAAACGTTTCTTGGCGGGTTGGCCAAATTGATTATGGGACTGCTTATGCCGATTTTGATTTTTGCCAATGTGTTGGATGGGACGACACGGCAGATATTGCTGGACTGTTATCCTGTACTGCTGCTTTCGTTGGGAATTTATATTGGGTTAATTGTTATACAAGCTGCGTTAGCCTATATTATGGGATTGAAGGGCAGCCACAGCCATGTATATCAGGCGACGATGATTTTTGGCAATGCCGGGTTTATTGGGATTCCGCTGTTGTCTGCGGCATTTCCCGGACAAGGCGGTATATATATTGCTTTGTTGAGTATTGTGGATCAGATCGCGTTATGGACGTATGGCATATATCTTACTTCGCCGATTAAAGCGGATTCATCTTTTCATATCAAAAGCTTTATAAATCCTGCTGTGATTGCGATTGCGTTGGCACTGGGGCTGCTGTTGTTGGGAGTTCCTATTCCCAATTCTTTGGAACATTCGCTGTTGACGGTCGGCCGGGCGGCAACTCCGCTGGCACTTATTTATGTGGGTGCCCTGTTGTATTATTCCCATTGGAATTTAGCGGCGAAAACCAAAGAGCTGTATGTTGGCATTCTTTCCAAAATGCTTATTTTCCCTATTGTTTTTTTCGTTATTGCCAGCCGGTTTTGCCATGATGCATCTATGGTGCAGGCAATGACATTGGTTGCTGGTTTGCCTACGATGACGGCAATTGCTATGTTTGCCCAATCTAAAAATAATCATGGTGAATATGCACTAAGTATTGTTTTACTGACGACAGTTGCCAGTTTATTTACGATGACGATTATTTCGTATATTGTTTTTAATGGCGTATGATTTAATTTTCTTTTAATTTATTAAATAATGTTTGGCGGCTGATGTTGAGTGTTTTAGCAATTTGACTTTTGGTAAATCCTTGTGCCAGTAAGTCTTGAATAATGAGATGTTCGACAGAATGATGAAGTTGTTTCATGTCGATGCGCAGAGAGTCTTTGTTCAGTAAAGGCTCTCTGTTTTTTTGCGGCTGATCAAACAAATAGCTGTAGGATAAATCACCGGTTTCTCCAAAAATATGATAACGAAAAGCAGCACTATACAGCTCGCGGATATTTCCCCACCAGTGGTGATTTAGTAAAGCTGTTTTTAATTCAGGGGAAAGGGCTATTTTTTTGCCCATTTCCTGTTTTATAAAATAGCTGAACAAATATAAAATATCATCGGGCCGGTCATTCAGTGCAGGCAGTGTTAATGTCAACGCATTCAAGCGGAAAAATAAGTCACGTCGGAATTGTCCGTCTTGAACTGCCTGCAGAAGATTGGCATTGCTGGCTGAAATAATGCGTAAATCCAGCGGAATGACATAGTCGGAACCAATACGCATGATTTGTTTTGTTTCCAGGACACGAAGCAGTTTGGATTGAATGTTGGGTGACATGCTGTTGATTTCGTCGAGAAAAATAGTACCTGTATGAGCCAGTTCAAAATATCCGGCCTTGCCTTCTTTGCGCGCGCCTGTAAAAGAGCCGCCGACGTAGCCAAAGAGTTCGCTTTCTAATAATTCCGGCGGCAGGGCGGCACAGTTTACCGCCACAAAGGGGCCATTGCGCCGGGAGCTGGCGTTGTGTATGCTTTGGGCAAACAATTCTTTACCCGTACCGCTTTCGCCTTGAATGAGGACCGGTGCGTTGTGTGCGGCCATAATTTGAGCCGTATGAATGACGGAACGCATTTCGTCATTTATGGTAAGAATATCATCAAAATGATGTTTGGCAGTCAGTCCCGTTTTTGCCAACTTATAGCGGACATTTTTTTCTAATCGCTGTAGCTCTGTCACGTCGCGCAGAATTAATATATGGTGTTTTGTGTTATCTAGCTGAAAGGGTGCAGAGTTTGCAACCAAGGTATACGGCGGCCGCTGCAGAATTTTTTCTTTAAGGGGAGGAAGATTTGATTTCTTTCCCATATTAGGGAAAATATCTCGAATCGTTTTGGGAGTCTCTGATGCGTTTAAAAAGGTTTGAGCCAGTGAGTTGATGTGTGAAATAGCTCCTTTATCGTCGTAGAGAATGATTCCTTCATCTACATGGGATAAAATTGACGTGAGAATACTGAGCTGCTTTCGTTCTTTTTTATTAAAATCAATGAGTTCATTGGCATATTGATAGGCCGATAAAATAGCGGATTCACTGGGGCGAATGGGATAAATAGGCATCGAAAGCTGGGGAGCTACTTGCGGCAGCAGCGTACAGCCAACAATGGCGGCATCGTCGGCGGCAGGAATTTTGTGGACGAGCTGCAGCAGCATATCCGGCGTATCATCAATACTATAAGGCGGATACAATACTAGTTTTTGACGAATATCTTCGGGACAGGCGCTGATGTTAAACATAAAATGCTTATTTAAAAGCAGATGGATTTTTTTGTATTTCTCATCTACTTGGCGGATAGTATACAATGCATCGTTGGTTGAACTGTATAGACATAGAATAGGTATGATGTCAATCCTGTGAGCATCCTGCGCGTGAGAAAGAATTTGATGAGAACCGCTGTTCGTAATGATGATTTTGGTGCCGTTGCGAATCATCGTTTGGGTTTGTTCGATAATATGAGGAAAGTCGATAATGGCAATTTCTGTAACTAAGGAACGATGGGAGAAATTATCGCGGTATGTCCACAATGTACGTTCGATAGATTGTTTAATCATTTCGTCTGCAACAAGAAACGTGATTTTATCCATAGGGGCCTCCTGACAAATATAAAATAAACCTTTTACGTAAAGAAGTGTAACAGATTTTTTACATAAAGAAAAGGAATATGAAGCATGATTTTTATAGAATGGCGTATTTATGCTGTTCTTAAAATTGGCATAGATATTTCATATATATTTTTGAAAGCAACTGGAAGGTACGTGCACACCTAATAATACCAGTAAGAGTGGACATATTGTAAGTATATGGGAGGTTATGGATATGAAAGTGTTAATGACTGGCAATGAAGCTGTAGCAAGAGGCCTATATGAAGCAGGTGTTTCTTTTGCTTCAGCCTATCCAGGTACACCGAGTACGGAAATTTTGGAAAATGTTTCTAAATATAGTGAAGTTTTTTCTGAATGGGCACCGAATGAAAAAGTAGCCATGGAAGCCGCTATTGGCGCATCTATTTCCGGTGTCCGTTCTTTTGCTGCTATGAAGATGGTTGGCCTAAATGTTGCTGCCGACCCGATTTATACATTTGCGTATTTGGGTGTCAATGGCGGTATGGTATTTGTATCTGCTGATGACCCGGGCATGCATTCTTCGCAAAACGAACAAGATAACCGCAATTACGCTAAAAATATGAAAATAGCGATGTTTGAACCGTCAGATTCCCAGGAAAGTCTGGATATGGTCAAAGAAGCTTATCGTGTCAGCGAAGAATATACGGTTCCCGTTATGCTGCGCATGACGACTCGTGTTTGTCATTCCAAGAGTCTGGTAGCAGAAGGGACGCGTCAGGAAATCCAAGCCAAACCGTATGTGAAAGAACGGGATAAAATGGATGCAGTTCCGGCTGTTTCCAAAGTCCGCCGCTATTTTGTCGAAGAGCGGGAACAAAAATTGAAAGCGTATTCGGAAGTATGTCCGTTTAACGTAGAAGAAATGCATGATACGAAAATCGGCATTATTGCTGCCGGAGCCGCGTATACGTACGCTAAAGAAGCATTGGGAGATGCGGCTTCCTATTTAAAATTAGGGTTTACGTATCCCATGCCGATTGAAAAAATCAAAGCGTTTGCAGCGAAAGTAGATACATTGTATGTCGTAGAAGAACTCGATCCGTTTATGGAAGAAATTATTCATGAAGCAGGGATTCCCTGTCACGGTAAAGATGTGATTCCGAAAATCGATGAATTAAACCCGAACATCGTATCTGCTGGGATTTTGAATCAACGGGCAGAAGGCGTACAGGTTCCGGATACACTATTTGTTCCGCGTCCTCCTGCATTATGTGCCGGCTGTCCGCACCGCGGCTTCTTCTATGAATTGGCCAAACGGAAAGACACGGTAATGGTTGGCGACATTGGCTGTTATGCCTTAGGCGGAGCGGCTCCCCTCAGTGCGAAAGATATGGCAGTATGTATGGGCAGTGCCTTTGCTGTCAGTCACGGCTTGTGTCATGGCTTTGCCATGAGCGGCCAGAAAAAACGCGTTGTCGGCGTCATGGGCGATTCGACATTTTTCCATACGGGTATCAACTCGCTGACAGAAGTAGCATATAATCAGTCGCCTTCTATCTGCGTTATTTTGGATAACCGGATTACCGGCATGACAGGACATCAGGAAAATCCCGGAACAGGGTATACCATAAAAGGAGAACCGACAACCCTCATTGATATCGAAACGGTTGTTCGTGCATTGGGACTGACCCGTGTCCGTACAGTAAATCCGCTGGATTTGAAAGCGATGAAAGAAACACTGGATTGGGCCTTTGCTATTGAAGATGCACCGAGCGTCATTATCACCAAATGGCCGTGCGTACTGAAGAAATTCTCTAAAGAAGATAAAGAAGAGTTTGATATCAATCGGACACCTTGTGTTGTAGATGCAGCGGCATGTATTGGCTGTAAAAAATGCCTTGCGACAGGATGCCCGGCACTGCGGTTTGACAAGGAAACGAAAAAATCGAGTATTGCGCAGGCAGACTGCGTAGGATGTACGGTATGCATGCAGGTTTGCCCAGTGCAGGCCATTGCCAGAAAGGGGGATAAATAAATGTCAGATGTAAAAAGCGTATTATTTGTCGGTGTAGGCGGACAAGGAACGATATTAGCAAGTAAAATCCTTACGATTGGATTAATTGAAAATGGGTATGATGTCAAAATGTCGGAAGTACATGGCATGAGCCAGCGCGGCGGCAGTGTCAGCACGCAGGTGCGGTTTGGCTCTAAAGTATATTCTCCTATTATTGGAGAAGGGTCAGCGGATATTCTCGTATCCTTTGAAGAAATGGAAGCGGCACGGTATGCGAAGTTCCTCAAAAAAGACGGCAAAATCGTCGTCAATACCAGCCGCATTCCCTCGATGCCGATTTTGTCCGGTGCTTGTCAATATCCGGAAGGTGTTTTGGACGCATTGAAAGAAAAAGTGCCGGTTATGGCATTGGACGCGACTCAGATTGCTTCGGATTTAGGTAATCCGAAGAGTGCCAATGTGGTTTTGCTGGGTGCATTGATTCAGGCGATGGACCTGCATGATATAGACTGGAAATCCATTGTGGCCAAAACGGTGAAGAAAAATTTTGTAGATATTAATTTGCAGGCTTTTGAAGCTGGAATGGCTGCCATCAAGTAGCAAACAACGCTCTATCACGCTATATATACCTGTTGTGGAAACCGCTGCCGGGTTTATAAACACGGCCCGGCAGCTTCTTTCCGCAAATTTATGACATGTTGCTGCCGGATATATAGAGCCAGCCTCTATGCGGGGGGATGCGGTAGTTACCACACAAAGGAGGCACGTATTATGTCATCATCAACATCGTTTCTGGGAGGCATTTTAGGCAGAAGCTCTCAATATGCAGATTTAGCCGGCATGACAGTTGACGAATGGAAACAAGCTACTCGATTCAGCGGCATTGATTTAGGATGGGTTATCATGTGTGTTGGCATGTCCCTGGGGGCAGGCATTGTGTTTCTGCCGATTCAGGTTGGGCTGTCGGGACTGCTTATCTTTTTGCTGGTAGCCGTTATCGGCTATCCGATTGCCTATCAGCATCAAAAACTGTATTTAAATGTGTTGGCAGAAGCACCAATATGTGAAGATTTTGCCGGCATTATTTCGGGATATTTGGGAAAAAACTGGGGATTTTTACTGGGCATTTTGTATTTTGTGTTTACTACTATTTTGATTTTCCTCTATTCAACGGCGCTTACCAATGACAGTGCTTCTTTTCTTGTTACCTTTGGTGTAACGGAAACGCCGCTGTCAGAAAATATGTTTTACGGCTTGTCTATTATTACTTTTCTCGTATTAGTTGCTTCGCAAGGGGAAAAGCTGCTCATGAAGGTATCGTCCGGGATGGTATTTACCAAAGCGATGGTGATTGCTGCCTTGGGGATTATTATGTTTCCTCATTGGGATATGGCCAATATTCTGATTCCGTCCGATGCGATTTATGTGATTAAGCATTTTATTATCATGCTGCCGTTTATTGCGATGTCTATTGAGTTTTTTGTCGGTCTGGGACCGGTTGTTATTTATTTTCGCTCCCATACAGAAAATAAAGTAGTCGCTCAATACCGTGCAATGCGTGTATATAATACGGCATATTTGTTTTTAGTAGGACTGGTCGTATTTTATACGATTTCATTTAACTTGGCGATTGATCATGAACAGGCTGTTCATGCCTATACGGCCAATATTTCGGCTCTGGCGTTGGCGGCGCAGCACATGGATGGTGCGCTTATCAAAGTATTAAACTTGATTTTAAATATCTTTGCAGTCGTTACGGCGTATTTTGCCATGTTCCTTAGCTTCCGCGATGCCTGTATCGGTATTGTTATGAACGTATTGAAACGGTTTATTCCAGAAGAAAAGATTAGCCGCCGCTTTATTCGATACGGCATTAGTGTGTTCTGTATTCTGCTGTGTTGGGGTATTATCGTTGTCAACGCACCGGTTCTGAGCTTTACCCCTATTTTGGGCTCACTGATTGGAATTATTGCTTGTTTCCTGCCGGCTTGGCTGGTACTGAAACTGGATATTTTCAAAAAATATAGGACATGGCAGCTGTTTCCTATTATTGCGATGGGCAGCATTTTATTTATCTCTCCCTTTATTTCGCTGCTCTGATATGGCAGTGCCGCATAGGGTGTATCGTATTTCAAAGGAGTGATTCAGTATGGCATCACAGGAAATGTATCAATTAGGCTCACAGAGTTCTGTCATTCGTGAACTTTTTACATATGGACAAGAACAAGCGAAGATTGTTGGCAAAGAAAACGTTTTTGATTTTAGTATCGGCAATCCGACTGTGCCGGCACCGGCCTGTATCAAAGAAGCGATTGAAGACATATTGGCAACTCGTGAATCGGCAGCGATTCATGGGTATACAGCAGCGGCCGGTGACTTGGCTGTACGGCAGGGACTGGCAGAGTATATGAATACTGCCTACGGTGCCAATGTGACAGCCAATCATTTTTACATGACGTGCGGGGCTGCGGCATCTCTTACGATTACGCTGAAAGCACTGACGGAAAGTCCGGATGATGAAGTGATTTTGATTGCTCCCTTCTTCCCGGAATATACGGTTTTTGTTGCCAATGCTGGGGCTAAAACCGTGATTCTGCCGCCGGATACGGAACAGTTCCAAGTATCGCTGGACGCATTGGAACAAGCCATTACGCCGCATACGCGTGCCGTTATTATCAATTCGCCCAACAACCCATCCGGCGTCGTATACTCGGCTGCGACGTATGAAAAAGTAGCTGCGCTGCTGACGAAAAAGTCAGCAGAAATAGGACATCCTATTTACATTATTTCGGATGAACCTTATCGGGAAATCGTATATGACGGGCTGCCTATTCTATATGTACCAGCATTTTACAAAGACACGATTATCTGCTATTCGTACAGTAAATCATTGAGTCTTCCCGGCGAACGTATTGGATATATTCTTGTACCGCCATGTGCAGCAGATGCGGATACGATTTATAAAGCGGTCTGCGGTGCCGGCCGGGCGATGGGATTTGTCTGCGCACCTCATTTGTTTCAGGATGTCATCTTAAAATGCATGGGTAAAACGTCGGATATGAACATCTATGACGAAAACCGCAAGTTGTTGTACAATGGACTCAAAGAACTGGGATATGACTGCGTATATCCGAGCGGCGCATTTTACCTTTTTGTCAAAGCACCGGAGGACGATGCCAACGCGTTTTCTGAAAAAGCCAAAAAACTCAACTTGCTGATTGTACCGGCAGATAGTTTTGGCTGCCCTGGGTATGTACGCGTATCCTACTGCGTAGAGCCGGATATGATAAAACGTTCGTTTACGGCTTTCAAACAATTAATAGACCAATATACATAGAGAAGAGGCTTGGATTATGACAGTATATGATGAATATCAAACGAAACGGTGTACGGCAGACGAGGCAGTACAGCTTGTTCGGGACGGCGACTGGGTTGATTATAGTCAAACATGCTCGTTTCCTACAGATTTAGATGCAGCACTGGCAAGGCGACGGGATGAACTGCATAATATCAATGTCAGAAACGCGATTTCCTGTCGGCCCATTCAAGTAGTAGAACAAGATCCGGAACGTAAAACATTCACATATAATTTATGGCATTGTTCTGGTTTGGACAGGAAATATTTGGATGCAGGGCGTGCGTTTCATTCGCCCATGATTTTCCGCAACTGCGGCTCGTATTACACGCGGAAACTGGCTCCGGTTGATGTGGCGATGATTACCGTAGCACCGATGGACAAGCATGGCAATTTTAATTATGGGCTGACCAACTGCTGCCAGCAGGCTATGCTGGAAGCGGCAGACAGAATTATTTTGGAAGTCAATGAAGAAATGCCGGTTGTTTACGGAATGGAAAATGACCATATTCATATATCTGACGTAGACTGTGTTGTAGAAAGTCAGGCGCATTTGTGTACTGCACCGAACCGGGCGGCCAGTGATATTGACCGGCAGATAGCAGAAAAAATTTTCCCGTATCTGCATGACGGGATGACACTGCAGCTGGGCATTGGCGGCATGCCCAATGCGCTGGGTGTACTCATTGCCGAGTCAGATTTAAAAGATTTAGGTATGCATACGGAACTGATGAGTGATGGATACCTTGATTTATACAAAGCAGGAAAAATTACGAATAAAAAGAAAAAACTGCAGAAAGGAAAAGGCGTCTTTTCCATTTGCCTTGGCTCTAAAGAATTATATGAATTTTTAGACCATAATCAGGATATATTATCGGCGCCGATGCATTATGTCAACAATCCGGAAACGATTCGCCAGCTGGATGATTTCATATCTATCAATGGCTGTATTGCGATGGATTTGTACGGACAAGTTTGCTCTGAATCTGCTGGAACGCGGCAAATCAGCGGCACAGGCGGCCAGCTGGATTTTGTCACAGGGGCATACATGGCAGAACATGGCAAGGCGTTCTTGGCCATGCCGTCTATGCATGTAGATAAAAAAGGCGTGCGCCATTCCCATATTCTGCCTAAATTTACAGAAGGAGACATTATCACGACGCCCCGAACACAGGCTCCGTATATGGTAACAGAATATGGCATTGCCAATTTATCCGGGCTCACTACCTGGCAGCGGGCAGAAGCCATTATTGATATTGCGCACCCTGATTTTAGAGAAGAACTTATCAAAGCAGCTGAAGAACAGCGTATTTGGCGGCGGAGCAATAAACGATAGTTTTCGTATCACTCCTCTGTCTGTCTGCCGGAGTAATCCTTGCCTTCGGCAGACCCCGTTGATGGGGGCGTGATAGCTGGTATACAAGAGAAAGGTATTGATGGAGGCGATGTTTCATATACAACGACAGATACGCTGGCTCTATTTACTGCTCAGCGTAGTATTATTGCTTTGTCTGGGACTGATTTATGCCTGGTCCATTTTTCGCGTTCCCTTGGAACAGGAGTTTGGCTGGTCTAAAGCAGAAACATCTATTACGTTTTCTATTTCTATGATGATGGTTTGTTTAGGCGGCGTTATTTCCGGTGTTTTGACAGAACGGCGCGGTGTACGCACTACCTTGATGCTATGTGCGGCATTGTTGGCAGCCGGTTTTATAGGCGCTTCCGGCATACACTCGCTATGGGGCATATATGCTGCATATGGCGGCTTGACCGGCTTAGGCGCTGGGCTGGGATATAATGCGGTTATCAGCACGGCTGTCAAATGGTTTCCGGATAAACAGGGATTTGTATCCGGTATATCGTTGATGGGATTTGGCTTTGGCGCGATGATTTTGGGGACCTTGGGAGCCAGTTTGATTGTCACAGTGGGCTGGCGGCTGACCTTTTTGCTTATTGGCATAACGTTCGGCGTTCTCGTTCTCTTAGGAGCGATTCTTCTGCGTCCTGTACCGATGGAATTTTTGCAGCAAATGAAGCGTTCGATGAAAGGGCGCAGAGCCTTTTTAGAAGACGTGGATTTTCGGCAAATGCTGCGTCGGAAAAATTTTTGGCTGTACGTTTGCTGGGCCGCGGTTCTTGGGGCAGGCGGCTTGGCAGTTATTAATATATCCGCATCCTATGCGAGTGGATTTTTGGGAGGTGATTTGACAGAAGCGGCAGCTATTGCCGGCATTGTATCGGTTGCCAATGGGATAGGACGCGTCGTGTTCGGCCAGTTGTTTGACAGCAAGGGATATAAAGTTACCATGCTGAGTGTGAGTTTGACGTTTCTTTTGGCCGGTATTGCGTTGTTAGGCGCGGAATATACAGGTCAGTTGGCAATTCTTGTCGCAGGCTTTACGCTTATTGGTCTTTCGTATGGCGGTGTTACGCCTACTAATTCTGCCTATGCGGCTTACTTTTTCGGACAGAAACACTACGCCCTTAATTTTAGTATTATCAACCTAAATCTAATTGTTGCTTCCTATATAGGGCCTATGTGTGCCAGCGGCGCACCAATGACAGCGTTTCTGATTATGATAGGGTTAGCCGTACTTGGCATGTGGTTGTCTTTTGTCATCAAAACTCCTTCGTAACAACGATATAAAAGCGTGCTGCATACGGTACGGCTTCTTTACGACACAAACCAACTCCCGAAGAAGCATCGTATGGCAGCACGTTTTTATGTGTATGCCTTTCTTGCATAATTCTGGGAGATTGCGTACAATACAGATAGACACTACTAGAGAAATGAAGGTGCAGTTTATGAACGAAATGATAAAAAAACTGGTTGATGCATATGGTGAAAAACTCATCGACAATCGCCGGTATCTCCATGCCCATCCAGAATTATCTTTTAAGGAAACCCAGACGGCTGCATGGATTAGGCAGCATCTGCAGGCTGCAGGGATTCCCTTGCTGACAGGAATTCACGGAAACAGTACGGTCGGATATCTAAAAGGCAGCATCGACGGCCCGGCGATTGGCTTTCGGGCAGATATTGATGCCTTGGGTCTTGCAGAAGACAATGACCTGCCGTATAAAAGCCAACATGATGGTGTAATGCATGCCTGCGGCCACGATGCACATACGGCAGTGCTGCTGGCCATGGCAGAAATCTTGGCACAGCATAAAGAGCTGATTCACGGTACGATTTATTTTATTTTTCAGCAGGCTGAAGAATTTTTGCCCGGCGGAGCCAAAGGATTGGTAGAAGATGGGCTGATGGATACGTTAGATTATATATTTGGCTGGCATGTCAGTGCTATGGACAAAGTCGGTACCGCCGATATTGCAGCAGGTGTCCGCACGGCTGCCGTAGGCACATACGATTTGAAAATTACCGGCAAAGGCGGTCACGGCGGCTCACCGCACCAATGCAACAACCCGATTATTCCTGCAGCAGAACTCGTCAGTGCCATCAACCTGATTCCGGCATTAAAATGCGACCCGTTGGCCAACTGCACCGTATCGGTCAGCAATCTGATTTGCGGCGTTGCCGGTGTGGACAACGTATTGCCGGAAACCGTTGTCATGGGTGGGAATATCCGCAGTCTGCGCACGGATGTGCGGGATTTTGCCATGGCTGAAATTAAACGGCTGGCTGAATCGATCAGCGCTGCCCATCAATGCCAATGTGATGTACATCTGGTATATGGCTATCCTGCTTTGGAAGTCGATGCAGTTTGTGCATCTATTATGGAAAAAGCGGCACAGGAAACAGGACTGACTGTAGAAAAGAAGAATCCCAGCCTGGGAGCGGAAGATTTTGCGTATTACAGTCAGAAAAAGCCGGCCGGATTTGCCCATTTGGGATTGGCAGATCCGACGGGAACGCATGCCCCTACGCCGCATCACAATCCGAGCTTTTATATTGATGACGCCAAAGGACTGCCGTTGGCACTGCAGTTTATTTTGACGACATACATGATTGCGGTAAAAGAGTTAAAAGCAGCGCAGTAATGCTTCCTAGAAATATGATTTCTTGACAATGCGTGTAAAATACGTTACACTACTTACAAGTAAATAAACAGGGAGCTGATGAAATCGGCTGAGAGGAAGCTTATAGCTTCGACCTATAACCTGATTTGGATAATGCCAACGTAGGATAATATATGATGTACAGACTATCAACAGAGGCGGTTATCCGGCCTCTGTTTTTTTATATCTATATAGTTTGACCATGTGAGTGAGCGAGAGTTCATGAAGGGGTACACCACCGCGGGTGTAGTTCCTTTGTGAACTCTTTTTTAGTAGGAGGTGCAAAATGATTACTGTTAAAATCAATGGACAGCAGGAGACCTGGCAGCAGCCGATGACTGTGCAGCAGTACCTGCAGGTACAGGGACATACGGCAGAACGCGTTGCAGTAGAGCAAAATGGCCGCATTGTTCCTAAAAGCGCATATGCTGTACAGCAGATACAAGATGGCGATACAGTGGAAGTCGTATCGTTTGTAGGAGGAGGCTGATATACGGTGCTGACACAAGAAGAAATTTATGAAGCATTGTGCAAACGCCACGGTAAAGCAGTCCAAGATAAATTAACAAAAGCCCGCGTGGCGATTGCCGGTTTAGGCGGGCTTGGGTCTAATATTGCTGTTTCCCTGGCGAGAATTGGCGTAGGCCATTTGCATCTCGTCGATTTTGATCGGGTGGATTTGACCAATCTGAACAGGCAGCATTATTTTATCCGTCATATAGGACACTATAAAACCGATGCATTGAAAGAGCAAATTTTGCAAATCAATCCATATATCCAAGTGGTTACGGACTGTTTGAAAATTACAGCAGACATGGTACCGGCATTGTTTGCAGAGGAAGATATCATTTGTGAAGCCTTTGATGTACCGGAACAAAAAGCAATGCTTGTTAATGCTGTTTTAGAAACCCTGCCGGAAAAAATATTGCTGTCCGGCAACGGCATGGCGGGATACGGTAACAGTAACGCCATTCGAACACGGCAGATTTTACCGCGGTTTTACCTTTGCGGCGATGAAGTCAGCGGCAATGACACGAAATCGCTGATGGCTCCGCGCGTAGCCATTTGCGCAGCACATGAAGCCAATATGGCAGCCGCGCTCATTATTGAACATATAGGAAAAGAGGAATAAAAGATGACTTGGAAATTAGGAAACCATGAATTTCAATCTCGTTTTATTTTAGGCTCCGGCAAATATTCATTGACGTTAATCAAAGCGGCAGTGGAAAATGCAAAAGCGGATATCGTAACGCTGGCACTGCGCCGCGTCAATGACGGCGGCATGGCCAATATTCTCGATTATATCCCTAAAAACGTTACGCTGCTGCCCAATACGTCCGGTGCCAGAAATGCCGATGAAGCTGTGCGGATTGCCCGTTTGTCCCGTGAATTATGCCAAAGCGATTTAGTAAAAATTGAAATCATGCGGGACAGCAAATATTTGCTCCCGGACAACTATGAAACGATTAAAGCCACAGAAATTCTTGCGAAAGAAGGATTTACAGTCCTTCCCTATATGTATCCAGACCTGAATGTAGCCCGTGATTTGGCCAATGCAGGGGCTGCGGCTATCATGCCGCTGGGCGCGCCGATTGGTACGAATAAGGGCCTTTGCACCAAAGAATTTATTCAAATCCTCATTGATGAAATCGACCTGCCGGTCATCGTAGATGCTGGGATTGGCAGACCGTCCCAGGCTTGTGAAGCGATGGAAATGGGGGCTGCTGCTATCATGGCCAATACGGCGATTGCAACTGCCGGTGATGTGCCGCGTATGGCAGAAGCATTTCGCCTGGCCATTGAAGCAGGCCATTTGGCATACACGGCAAAATTAGGCCGTGTGCAGGATAAAGGGGCCGCTTCTTCACCGCTTACGGGATATTTACGCGATTAAGGGGGAACAGTCATGAAAGATGAACATAAAGATGAACATGTTAATGAGAGCATTATCAGCGAAGAAGCCAAAGCGTTTTTGGAAAAGGAAAATCGTACAGACCATATGAAATACATGCCGGATATGGAAGTATTGGACAGTGATTTGCTGGATAAAGTCGTTCATGATATGGAAACGTATGATTATGACAGCTATACGGCACAGGATGTACGCAATGCGCTGCAGCATGACCAAAAAACACCGGAAGATTTTCGGGCCCTCCTCTCTCCGGCAGCTCTGCCTTTCTTAGAAGAAATTGCCCAGCAGGCAAAAAGAGAAAAGGAAAAGCATTTTGGCAATTCCGTTTGTCTGTTTACACCGATTTACATTGCCAACTATTGTGAAAACTTTTGTATTTACTGCGGATTTAACCGCTACAATCATATCCGCCGAGCACAGCTGAACTACGATGAAATCGATAAGGAAATGGCTGCGATTGCCAAGACAGGACTGCAGGAAATCCTGATTTTGACAGGCGAAAGCCGTAATAAATCGACGGTTGAATATATTGGAGAAGCTTGTAAGATAGCTAGAAAATATTTCCGTATTATTGGGCTGGAAGTATATCCGATGAACAGCGAAGATTATGCATATCTGCATACATGCGGCGCCGATTATGTGACGGTCTTCCAGGAAACCTATCATGCCGACAAATATGAAACGCTTCATTTAGCAGGTCATAAACGGATTTTCCCGTATCGGTTTTATGCGCAGGAACGGGCTTTGAAAGGCGGCATGCGCGGCGTAGGCTTTGCGGCATTGCTGGGCCTTGATGATTTCCGTAAAGATGCACTGGCAACAGGGATGCATGCGTATTACCTGCAGAAAAAATATCCGCAGGCAGAAATTGCGTTTTCCTGTCCGCGCCTTCGTCCGATTATCAACAATGATAAAATCAATCCGATGGATGTACACGAAGCACAGCTTTTGCAGGTCGTTTGTGCATACCGGCTCTTTATGCCTTTTGCCAGCATTACCGTATCGACACGTGAATGCGCCCGTGTTCGCGATAGTTTGGTACAGATTGCGGCGACCAAAATTTCTGCAGGCGTCAGCACGGCCATTGGCGAACATTGTGCCGAAGCAGAAGATAAAGGCGATGCCCAGTTTGAAATATCGGACACGCGCTCTGTGGATGACGTATACCAAAGCCTGCTGCAGCATGATTTGCAGCCTGTTATGGCCGAATATATTTATGTTTGATTGACTCCTTATACCTCAATATTATATATACATAATGAACCTCTTTGCGGCAGATGGTGTATCCAGCGCAGAGAGGTTCGTTTATTTTAGGCAATATATATAGTTTTACATTTCCGGAACATATACAGTCAAGAACGAAGGCAGGATTTCCAATTCCAGCGGAAAAGACGGACCTTCGTCGCCGTCCATGTTAGTCGATAAGGGATGATCGTCTACGATTGTGATTTTGGCATGCGTAAAGGTAGACAACGTCATATATTCACAGCTTAATGGCGTGCCGGCGAGAAATTCCGGGACCAATTTGATAAGATCTAAATAGGTAAAATCTTTGAAGACAGCAAGCCAGATTTTTCCGTCATCTACCCGAGCCTGCGGGGCAATGTTGCGGAAACTGCCGACGGAATTGGTCAGCATGGCCACAATAAGCGGTGAACGATATACCATCTGGCCTTCATCTGTTTCTATTTTGAACAAAGAGGTTTGATGATTTTGCAGGGCTTTAATTCCCGTCAAAAAATAGGCCAAAGGGCCGAGTCTTGTTTTTTGTTCAATAGACACATGGCCGACGGCTTCCGGCATGATGCCGGCGGCGACTGTATTGACGAAATACCGGTCATTGGCACGGGCAATATCGACGTGCGTCGTTTTACAGTGTTTGAGCATCGCAATCGCTGCTTCAGGATGGAGCGGAATGTGCAGTGCCCGTGCTAAATCATTGACTGTTCCCAACGGAATAAATCCAAAATTGATAGGTGTATTTGCCTGGGCAAGTCCATTGATGGTTTCATTGAGCGTGCCGTCGCCGCCCATGCAGAATACAGCATGATAGCCGTTTAAGGCGGCTTCTTTAGCCCAGTCTGTTGCATCGCCGGCTTTGCCGGTCTGCCGCAGTTCTACCTCGTCAAACATGGTTTCCAGTTGTGCTTTTAACGCATCTTTATGATATTTTGCTCGCTCCCGACCTGCCGTCGGGTTTACAATCAACATACACCGGTTCACAGTACATATCTCCTTACAATACCTCGATAATATAATGAAAATGGGTTATAGTGAGTAGTATTCATTATACCATTGTCCGGAAAAAACGGAAAGAGATAATCGGTGTCTGTGCCGTGTTTTGTCTGAATATTTTCCGTTGTTAGTGTAAAATAATTGTGGGAAATCTTTAATGCATTGAAGAAAACATAAAAAG
>CAVKEA010000053.1:0-17781 GCA_963655305.1 bacterium | reverse complement strand
TTTTTATGTTTTCTTCAATGCATTAAAGATTTCCCACAATTATTTTACACTAACCGATTGAGTAAGGATATAGGTATTTACTGCCTTCGCGCGCTTTACAAAAAATTTATAATTTCATTTTAAAAAAAAAGAAAAGAGCCAGCGAGGGGAGCCGGCTCTTTCCCAAGTCTTAAGATACCATCGGGGGAAGATAATATCTTAAATCGTCGAAGAAATAAGATAGGGGTGTTCGAGGGGTATATGAACAACTTAAATCTTCAACTGTTGTAGATGATCTCTTCTACATATAATATATTACCATATTAGTGCGAAAAGTAAATCCATATTTCGATTAAAATTGAGCAAAATTAAATTTTTGCTATACGGAAAACGGCATGATACAGAAAAAAACCTGCTTACCTATGCCAAGATAGGAAGCAGGTTTTTCTTTATGTTATCAATCAGCCCTGATGATATTCTACGCCCATAGCACCTTTAGGATGTTTCCAGCTCTTAACACCCTTGCCGCCGGAAATAACGCGGCACGTACCGCATTCCAGACAGCCTTCATGATTGAATACGAGCTGTCCGTCTGTGTACTTGTATAATTCTGCCGGGCAAGCCATGACCAAACGTTTGATTTCTGCTTCATCATGGTAATCTTCATTAATCTGAATATGGGATTCGTGTTCGTCTGTCACGAACTTTACGACACCCAGTTTATCGTCTACGCTCATCTTTGCCATGTTACATCGCCTCCCAAGCTTTCTTACCTAATCCAAAGAGTCCATTCAGGCCGCCGTTATTGGCAAGAACCGTCAAGGCAATCATCGGCAAAGCTACCGGTGCGCTGCCGTCAACTTTATACACCATGCCTGCAAATTCATCAGCCATCTTCGGTACATCATTAAAGATAATATGATCTTCCAGGAGACCCGGCAAGTTCTGATACTGTTTCATCAGTTTCATGATGAAGCTTTCATCCAGCATCTGTTTGTAGCAGGATAAGCTGGCTGCGGAAAAATCTTCCCGTGCTTTTGCTTTGATAACAGCTTCGCCGGCAAGACGACCGGATTCAATAGCCAAGTCCATACCGCGAACGGTATATCCCAGATTGACAACCATTGCAGCTGCATCACCGGCCAGAATAACGCCGTCACGAACGAGTTCCGGCATCATTTTCAAGCCGCCTTCGGTAACAAGGTGTGCAGAATATTCTTTCAATTTGCCGCCTTTGACAAACGGAGCAATAGATGGATGAGCTTTCATCCGTTCTACCATATCCGGTACACTGACATCGACACGGCCAATATCACTGATTGTCGTAACAATGCCTAAAGACAGCGTATCTTTATTCGTATAAATAAAACCGCCGCCAAGGTTGCCGCCTGTCGGATCGCCGGCAATCATCCAAGCTGCCCCATCGCTGCCGGAAAGGCCAAACCGTTCGTTAATGACATCTTCACCTAATTCAATTACTTCTTTGACACCAACGGCAACATCTTTGGGATCTAATTCCTGCTTCATGCCCAGCTGCTGTGCCAAAAGGGAATTGACGCCGTCTGCCAAAATGACTACATCTGCATCAAATTCTTCGCCGGCACACATAACGCCGACTACTTTGCCGTCTTCAACGACTACTTCATCTACGAGGAAGCCTTCTGTCAGCATTACGCCTGCTTCTTCTGCTTTGTCAGCCAGCCATTTATCAAATTTAGACCGTAATACAGAGTACGATGGATATTTCAAATTCTGCAGCTTGTCGGAGCTGTATTGGAAACTGAGTGCTCCTGCTTCTGTCATCAAAGACAGCCGTTCCTGCGTAATTTTACGTTCAATCGGTGCTTCTTCTGCAAAGTTAGGGATTAATTTTTCCAAGCTGTGGCCATAAATACGGCCGCCGCTGGAGTTTTTGGAACCGCAGAACTTACCGCGCTCCACCAACATGACATCCAGTCCTGCTCTAGCCATTGTCAGGGCTGCTGCAGAACCAGCCAAACCGCCGCCAACTACGATGGCATCAAATTTTTCTTCACTACTCATGTTCTTACCCTCCTTAACCATACGGTTGGTATTCTGAATCTATCCAGTAACCGTTAGTTGTATCGTCACGTATTATCATCGTATATTGCTATCTATCCGCCTATTGGCTTTCTTCCTTTATGAAGCACGCAGGCTCCAAACAAATGACTTTTCAGCGTTCGTTCTACCAAGCCTGCTTTGCCGAACAAGTTCAACAGCTCTTTCTTCCGCAAAAATTCTTTCGTAGACTGCCACAGCCATACGTATTCTTTGCGATGATGAAAGCCTCCGCCCAAAATCGGCATAATGCCCCGGAAATAAAAGGCATAAAACGGTCGTATCCATGGAGAATCAGGGACAAAGGAATCTAAGCAATACACCCATCCTCCTGGTTTGACTACCCGTCTCATTTCCTGCAGCACTTTCAGATAATCCGCTGTATTGCGAAGGCCAAAGGAAATGCACGCAGCGTCAAATGTATTGTCCGCAAAAGGCAAATGCATCGCATCGCCTATCTGCCAGGATATATTGGCAAGATGACGGCTCTTCTTTTTCGCTGCCTCCAGCATTGCCGGAGAAAAATCTATGCCCACGACGTGAACCGTACTGCGGGACTGCGCCAAAGCAACAGCTATATCTCCGGTACCGCAGCAAACATCCAGCACACTGGCTCCCTGCGCTGTCTTAGCAGATACTTCCTGCACGAGCTCCTTTTTCCAACATCCTTCCAATCCTAAACTGATGCGCTCATTCGCTTTATCATACGAACAGGAAATCTCTTGGAATACATGATATACTTTTTCTCGTTTTGAATTATCAGCCATTTTAAGCACCGCCCTTCAGCAGCGCAACAGCCCAAGCCAGCAAGTATGCGCCATTTCCTGTTATATTGGCTTTTACAATACCTTTCATCTGCGCTACCCGCACGGGTGCTGTCAATGGTGAATGCAGCAGCCAAGCAAACGCGCCTCTTGCAGCCAACGCAAGACATACGGGACTGACAATTCCCCAGACGCCGATATACCATACAGGCAGGATGCTGATTGCCAGCATCCAAACCCATACAGTACCGCGGTATATCCGCACGGCGTTACGATGACCAGCAATGGCCGGCAGCGTATGCCGCCCGGCTTTCCTGTCTTTTTCGATATCACAGGTATTGTTCGTCATCATAATCAAGCCAATGCCGATAATCAGCGGAATCGCCCGCAGCAGGACGCCAAAATCAAATTGATTGCTCACAGCTGCTACAATCCCCATAGGAATCAAACCGCCCATCACAAATCCGGAAACGAATTCGCCAATAGGTACATACGAAATAGGTACAGCGCCGCCGGAATACGTCCATACGACAAGACTGCCTATGCCTCCGATGACCAGCGGTGCCCACCCGGAAGTGAGCAGTACCGGCAAAGCCAGCAGCCCGGCAAGGCCCATATACGCCAAGCCAAGCAGCAGCACATGCTTCGGATTGATATGTTCATACACCAATACCGCATCGCTGGCTTCTACATAGTCATCGGCACAGTCTGTACCTTTTATAAAATCAAAATAATCGTTCAATGTATTCACTGCTGACTGCATAGACACGCAGGCCAACAGCAGCAGAACTGCTGCCGCAGCGGTCATCGGATATCCGTAATACAGGCAGTACAGCTCTCCAAAGACTGCTGGATAGACAGATGCTGCCCACGTCGGCGGCGCTGCCAGCTGCAGGGCCATCCTAGGTGTCAGCCTGTGAAATGGTTTCATTAGACTGCCCCCAGCTTGCGAATCAGCTTCAAAAGCTGACTTGACACGTCATTATCAGATAGTTCCTGCAAAATCCATTCGGCTTTGCTTTGATACGCATGAATCTGCTGCCAAGCGCCATCCATGCCGCCCAGTGATTCTACGGTGTCTTCCATTTGATGAATATCCTTGGCACTGAGCGTGCCTTCTGCACTGCGCTGCATAAAAGGCTGCAAAGCCTCTCTGCCGCCAGGCTGCTGCAGCGCAATCAAAACCGGCAGCGTGTAAATTCCTTCTTTGAAATCCTGATGCGCACTTTTTCCAATGAGTACGCTGTCCGAGAAATCCAACAAATCGTCCCGCATTTGGAACATATATCCCAGGCATTCACCAAAGGATTCCAACAGGGAAATCACGCGTTCACTGCAGCCGCCTTCCATAGCGCCGATACGGCAGCACGCCATAAACAAGGCAACGGTCTTGCCGTGAATATTCTGCAGATACTCTGGTATCGTCACATCTTCACGATACCGGCACATGGCCTGGCCAATTTCACCGGCACACATTTCTTCTACGGTCTTTGTCAGCACAATGCCTGCTCGGTTAAGCCCTTCCTGCATCAAATAATAGCTGATGCGGCTCATAAGAAAATCACCGGCATACACAGCCGCGCTTTTGCCATACTTGCTCTGAATAGACGGTTTGCCGCGGCGGAAAGGTGCTTCATCAACGACGTCATCATGAATCAGTGAAGCGAGATGGGTCATTTCAACGATAGCAGCTAATTGATACAATCGTTCATTTCTTTCCAACTCTGCAGAGCCATATGCAGCTGCCATAAGCAGCAGACGGGGCCGTATCATTTTGCCTCGTGACGAGGTCGCATCGCGCAGTACAGCACCTGTCTTGGTACCTCCAAAAGAATGCGCTGTAAATTGCTCTATATATGTTTTTACTTTTACGAGCTGCTCATCACTGACCTTGGCAAAATACTTCGGCATAAATCTCCGAGCACTGTTTTCTAATACCATCTGTTTAATCATTCATAAGCACCTTTCCGGCCACATAGCAGTTACTGGTTAGGTCTCTTTTCTACCAAAATTTGAGCTGTATGTTTAACCTGGATATTGTTTAAGCCGCGTGCATCCAGTCCGCCGCGAATCTGTAAGAGACAGCCCGGGCAGTCCACTGCGACAACATCTGCGCCGGAAGCAACGACATTATCGATTTTTTCTTCCAAAATCGGAGCAGACATTTCTGGGAATTTAACGGAGTAAGAACCGCCAAAGCCGCAGCATTTATCACAGTTGTTCATTTCAATCAATTCAACGCCTTTAGTTCCTTCCAACAGTTCACGCTGTTCTTTGTAAACACCCATAAACCGTTTCATATGGCAGGAATCATGATACGTAACTTTCATCGGAACGCCGTCGCCGTTATCCGGAAGTCCGCCAAGCATCGACAGCAGTTTGGAGAAGTCGAATGTCTTGTTGCACAATTCTTCAGCTTTCTTGTACATTTCCGGATCGTCTTCGAACATATCTTTATAATCACGAAGAGCGTGCGTACAGGTTGGGCAGGCGGAAACAACATAGTCGTAGTCTTCTGCATGCATAGCTTCTATATTCATAATAGCAGCTTTTTTCGCATTGTCCACATCGCCCATGTACGTTGCCGGTGCGCCGCAGCATGCCTGGCCAAGCGGCATTTCTACCGTATATCCAGCCATATTGAGTGCTTTGACAACAGCTGTTGCGATATCAACATAAACAAAATCAAGCAGACAGCCTGTAAAGATAGCAATCTTTCCTTTAGGATTCGGCACATTCTGTTTAATTGTCGGCAGTACATCACGGAATGGCTGCGGAGCTACGCTTGGGAGACTACGGCCGGCTGTCAGACCGGACAAGAACATCGGCAGATGACGAATCATCGGCTGGCCCTTTGTAATCATGCCTTGTGCTACCGATGCAATACGGAGCATGGAATGGAACAAATGACGGTCTGCTACAGTATCCAAGCAGAATTTATGAACTGGATTCAAGCCGTCTTCCTGTGCATATTTGGTACGCAGTTTCAAAATCATATTGGAAATCGGCAGTTTGCCGCCGCAGACAGTGTTGCAGGTACCGCACTGGAGACAGATATTCTGAATATCTTTACCGCGTTCACGGCTGTTGAGGAATGATGTCAACAGTGTGCCAATACCGCCGGTATAAATGCTGCCGCCGTATACATGGCCGCCTACTAATCGGAATGCAGGACATACATTCAGGCAGGCTGCGCAGCGGATGCAGCAGAAAATATCTTTGTAGTCTTCGCTTTCCATAATCTTGCGGCGTTCTGGTGTATCCAAAATAATAATATGGAAATCTTTTTGTTCTTTCGTATCATTTTCCGGATCACTGACTACGTCAGATGCGCCTGTATAGAATGATAAGTACGTCGTAATATTTTGTGCTGTGCCGTTACGGGGAAGTACTTTGAAAATGTAGCGGATATCGCTCATCTTAGCGACAAATTTTTCAATCCCGAAGATGTATAAATGCATCTTTGGCAATGTACCAACCATACGGCCGTTGCCTTCGTTTGTCATCGTAATGACAGTACCTGTTTCGGCAACAGCTACGTTGGCACCGGAAACCCCCATTTCAGCAGCCAGGAATTTCGGACGCATAACGCGGCGGGATGTTTTAACTTCTTTGGAGATGATAGGTTCTTCTTTTTCTTTCGTATACGAAGTAAAGAGATCGGCAACATCTTCTTTAGAATAGTGAATAGCCGGCATAACCATATGGGACGGCGTATCTCCGGCAATGGAGTTGATAAATTCGCCCAAGTCCGTTTCCTGTGCTGTAATGCCGTTCTTTTCAAAATTCTGATTAAAATGCATTTCTTCAGATGCCATGGATTTGGATTTAACAGCCAATTTTACATTATTGTCTTTGGCCAGTTTCAAAGCATAATCCATTGCTTCTTCCGGTGAATGCGCAACAAATACATGGGCTCCGTTGGCTTCTGCATTTTTGATGAATTCTGCCATGACTTCATCCAAATGTTCGCGCGCATATGTTTTTACTTCATGCACCTTTTCACGCAGTGCTTCGAAGTCATATCCTTTATATACTTTTTCACGATTTCCCGGATATGCTGTCGTAAAGTTTTTCAACGCTTTTTGCAGCGGCGCATTATCCATGGCACGTTCAATTTCCTGCTTTAGTAATTCATTGGACATGTGCTGTTCCCTCCCTTACTCATCTTCAACAACAATTACCGAATACTGACGCGGACCATGAACACCTACCGTACCAACGCATTCAATATCGGCAGTACGGCTCGGGCCAGTAATAATGCCGGCAAATTTCGGGAATGGTTTGGTATCAGCCATGATGTCAATCATCGTATCAAAATTATCTACAATCTGTGATAATTTGACAATGCCGACATATACATCAGCTACTGTTTCAACGATACGGTTGTCGATATTGTCTTTCATCTGAACTAACGATCCCAGATTGGCAATACCATAATCCGCTTCCGTTACACCGCCCTTATCATCAGGCGCATTTTTGCGGATGTGATCCGTATCCACCTTGATGCCGGCCCCTTTTAAGGCCTCGACGACACCGGCTTCTTTAAGAAGCGCTGTTTCGACAATCGCGACATCTTGTGTGTCCTTTTCCTGGAAAACTTTGACGAGAGCAGCACCTAAGTCTGCTTTTTTAGCCAGGTAACATTCACCTGCTACGCTGGTTAATCCCTTTTGGAACGTTTCGTACAATTCTGCTTTTTCCATTTTCACACCTCTTTACATGTAAGTTAAAATGTTTTCATGAATCCTTGCGATACTATTAAAAGTACTAAAATTAGTATACCAATTTAGATAATTTATACAAGATACATTTAGTAAATATGTAATATCATTTATGAAAGCATCGGTATATTACTATACGGAATACGCATATATATTGCTTTTTTATAATTCATGTATTGACACTTTACTATGAGTAAAGTTAATATGAAATTTATCATAAATCGGCTATTTTCCTAACATTTTACAAATCATTATCGTTAAGCATTCCTTTTTATCATTACATTTAATTTTATTTGATATGAGAAAATAAGATAGCTAACTATTATTTTATTTATTCCTTTTAATGATTTGTTTTATCATTTTCTTCGTTTTTATTTACTTGATATCTGCTGTATGTTATGAATTTTTATGCGTTTTAAATTTATGGAATATATTTAGTATATATAGAAGAAATCTGTCAAATTTCTTTGCTTTTTTCTATTGACAAAACTATACCAAAAGAGTTATCATGTGTTCAACGACAAAAGCAATGACCAAAACAAGTACACATACAGAAGCCTATACAGAGAGTGCAGGCCATCGGCTGAAAGCCCGCACCGCCGCTGAATATGTTGGAATGCCTTTGGGAGCTGGATAGTTGAAATGAAGTAGGCTGTCCCGGTACGCCGCCGTTACAGGTAGGATGAGGTATTGTGCCGTAGGTGCAGTACAATCAGAGTGGAACCACGGGCCACCGTCTCTGACAAGAGCGGTGGTCTTTTTGTATACATTTTCGTAGGAGCAGTCTGTTTAGGAGGGCTTACCCGTTATGTTTAATTCACTTCGCAACGATATACGCGTCATCAAGGACAGAGATCCCGCTGCTAAAAACACGGCCGAAGTCCTCTTATGCTACTCAGGCCTGCACGCCATCTGGGCGCACCGTCTATCCCACTTCTTTTACAAGCACCAATGGTTTGTCACAGCCCGTATCATTTCTACGATTTCCCGCTTCTTTACAGGAATTGAAATTCATCCGGGCGCACAAATCGGGGAAGGGTTGTTTATCGACCATGGCATGGGCATCGTCATTGGCGAAACAACAATCATCGGCAATAACGTGTCTTTGTACCAAGGCGTTACGCTGGGAGGCACAGGCAAAGAAAAAGGCAAACGGCATCCGACAATCGGTGATTACGTCGTCGTTGCCTGCGGTGCCAAAGTTTTGGGATCTTTTACAGTCGGTGAAGGTGCCAAAATCGGTGCCGGTTCCGTCGTATTAAAAGAAGTGCCGCCCTACTCGACCGTAGTCGGCATCCCCGGCCGCGTCGTCGTACAAAAAGGAAAGCGGCTGAAAGCGCATCACAACGAAGAAGACGTGGACTTGAACCACAATCGCCTGCCAGACCCGATTGAAGATCAGATTATCGCCCTGCAGCGTCAAGTCGCCTTGCTGCAGCATGAAATGGATGTATCGCGAAACATGCATCTGCAGCATGTTTCAACGAACAGGCGCTGATTACAGCGTATCATACAGCTTGTTTCCTATAGATACTTCAAAAATTTATCTATAGGTGTATATATAAACAATACTATTTTAGTATCTTTTTAGTTATCATTGGGGGAATTTATACATGAAAAAAGATGTGTTTTCGTACCAGGTCCCATTTCGATGTTGACCTGATTGTCACTGCAAGTTTATCAAAATGATGTTTTTATTTTCATCACACGCACATTTATTTACGTAAAGGAGATATATATTATGAGCAAAATTTACACAAGCATGTTACAGTTAATTGGCAATACACCGTTATTAGAACCTGTTCGTTACAATACAGCCGCAAAAGTACAAGCAAAATTATTAGTCAAATTGGATGCATTTAATCCTGCTGGTTCTGCGAAAGACCGTATTGCCAAAGCCATGATTGAAGATGCTGAAAAGAAAGGTATTCTCAAAAAAGGGTCTGTCATTATTGAACCGACCAGCGGCAACACAGGGATTGGCTTAGCTGCCGTTGCAGCTGCCAAAGGCTACCGGGCTATTTTCACGATGCCGGAAACCATGTCCATTGAACGCCGTAATCTGATTTCTGCTTATGGCGCTGAAATCGTCCTCACTCCTGGTAAAACAGGCATGAAAGGCGCTGTTGACAAAGCAAATGAATTAGCTAAAGAAATTCCGAACGCGTTTATTCCCGGCCAGTTTACCAACCCGGTCAATCCGTTGGTACACAAAGAAACAACAGGCCCGGAAATCTACAACGATACAGACGGCGCTGTTGATATTTTCCTCGCTGGTGTCGGCACAGGCGGTACACTTTCCGGCGTCGGCCAGTATTTGAAATCCAAGAAACCATCCGTTAAAATCGTAGCTATCGAACCGGCCGATTCGCCGCTTCTTTCTGAAGGCCATGCCGGCCCGCATAAACTGCAGGGCATTGGTGCCAACTTTGTTCCTGAAACATTAGATACTAAAATTTATGACGAAGTATTTACAGTCACAACCGACCAAGCATATAAAACAGCACAGGAATTTACCAAGCAGGAAGGATTCCTCATCGGCATCTCCGGCGGTGCTGCTCTTTATGCTGCTACACAGCTGGCCAATCGTCCAGAAAATGCCGGCAAAACAATCGTAGCCTTTTTACCGGACAGCGGCGACCGCTATCTTACGACACCGGGCTTCATCAGCCAGCAGTAATACTGTTATTATCCATCAGCCATGCTGTCCCCTCAGCTGCTGATGATAATATAAAATCCCTATCATCAATATCACTCATGTAACGCAGGAAACGCAGCTTCACTCGCAAAGAGGAAGCTGCGTTTCTCGTTGTCAAGAACGTGTCATTCAAATAACAAATTCTCTTCTTCGTTCAGTTGATGTTTATCATTCATCCAAAAGGTCTTACAATGGCAGAAAATGCGTTCTATCCGTAACGTAAAAACATAAAAAATAAAATTGTACGATAACCGGCATGCCAAAAGGGCTGCACATAAAGAGATGAAATACTCTGAATGTGCAGCCACTTTCATACAAAAATGTAACGTATTAGATTTTATCCATATCGCGGCTGGCTACAATATCTACGCCGAGGCCTAAAATATTAGCAGCAATCACATCACCCGTTTTGACCGGTGCCTGTACAGTTACGCTGCGCAGTGCTGCTGCACAATCAAGGATTTTTCCCTTCGGCAGCGTCGTTTTCGATACAACAGGCAGCAGCGGCAGTTCTCCGCCTTCAATACGAACCGTTGATGTCAGCATACGCTGCGGATCTGTCAATTCCTGATGGGCATATTTTTCGCCGCGCGGGCACGTATTGCCAGTTACCTTCGTAATCTTACCGTCTGTAATCGTTACAGTCAGCAAACAGCCCATCGGGCAGTTGATGCAGTTTAATTGTTTCGTTTCTACACTCATTTTATGCTTCCTCCTTTACGGAAACAGTCCAATCCGCATGATGGCCTTTGGCTTTATCTGCCGGTACATTGACAGCAATCATTTCACTCGGTTTGGCTACAGGGAGGACTTTAGTCAGCAGAACATCTTCGCCGCTTTTTACTGTCAGGCGCACTTTTTTCATTGGTTTGCGGACGCGCATAAAGAGACGAATCGTTTCACCTGCTTCTGCAGCGCGTATATGCTGCGGTACGCAGGTACGGACTTCATCAATCGCTTCGACCTTGACATCAGCTACTTCCGAAGCCATTTGTTCCTGTGCTTTCAATGCGGCATATTTACCGGCAATTTCAGCTTCTTCTGATACAAAATCGACGAGGTCATGAACGTGTACGACATTGCCGGCTGCAAAAATACCAGGAATGCTCGTTTCACGGTGCTGGTCAACAATCGGGCCATTGGTCAAAGGATGCATTGCCAGTCCCAAACCGCGGGACAATTCATTTTCCGGAATTAAGCCAACAGACAACAAGAGCGTATCGCATTCGATATCAAATTCCGTTCCCGGAATCGGCTGCATATGGTCATCTACCTTAGCGACAGTTACGCCGGTTACACGGTCTTTACCGTGAATAGCCGTAATCGTGTGCGACAAATGAAGCGGAATATCGTAATCATACAAACATTGTACCATATTACGCGTCAAGCCATTGGAGAACGGGCAGATTTCCAAAACGGCCTGTACTTTGCAGCCTTCCAAGGACATGCGGCGTGCCATGATAAGGCCAATATCACCGCTGCCGAGGATAACGATTTTTTTACCCGGCAGATACCCTTCCATATTGACCATGCGCTGTGCAGCCCCTGCTGTAAATACGCCGGCCGGACGATAGCCGGGAATACGAATCGCACCGCGGGTACGTTCACGGCAGCCCATCGTAAGAATAATCGTCTTGCCTTGTACTTTAATCAAGCCGTGTTTCGGGCTGACGGCTGTTACTGTTTTATCTTCATTCACGCTTAATACCATCGTATCAACGAGAATTTCAATTTCCGGCTTGTCTTTGACCAAATCATAGCAGCGCTGTGCATAGCCAGGGCCTGTCAATTCTTCTTTGAAATGATGCAGGCCAAATCCATTGTGAATGCACTGCTGCAAAATGCCGCCGGCTTCACGGTCACGTTCGAGAACAAGAACTTTTTTAGCGCCGTTCTGCCAAGCGCTGTATGCTGCGGATAAGCCTGCCGGGCCGCCGCCAACAATGATAATGTCATACAGTTGTTCACCCATTATGCCTTACCTCCGCTCTGCGTTTCTTTATTATAAAACATATGTGATTTGCGCATTTCTTTGCGAACTTCCGTAACAGGAATATTCAATTCACGAGCTAAAATCTGCGTAACACGCGGGCCGCAGAAACCACCCTGACAACGACCCATACCGGCACGCGTACGGCGTTTTACGCCATCGACTGTGCGGGCTCCTACTGGACGATGAATAGCATCGACGATTTCGCCTTCAGTAATCGTTTCACAGCGGCAGATAACACGGCCGTATTTAGCATCTTTAGCAATAAGCGCTTGTTTATCTGCATCACTGAGAGTACGGAAGCAAGGCTGTGCCGGACGGCCTTTTTTATAGTCCGCTTTTACAGACGCGCCTGTTTCAGCTACAATACCTTCTACAAGATATTTGGCAATAGCCGGTGCGGAAGTCAGGCCCGGAGATTGAATGCCTGCTGCTTGAATCAAGCCTTTGGTCATTTTGGACGGTCCCAAAATGAAATCGCCTGTGCTGGAAACAGCACGTACACCGGCAAATTCTGTAATCGTTGCGCCTACAGGAATATTCGGTACTAATTTCCGTGCTTTATCCAAAATTTCGTTCATGCCGGGAATCGTAACCGCTGTATCATCTTTTTCGCTGTCATCTAAATCATGCGCATTCGGTCCAACGAATACATTGCCGTGGGTCGTAGCACAGACGAGAATCCCTTTACCCATTTTGGACGGTGTCGGGAAAACAGCGCAGTGAACCAAATCCTTCTGTACCGTTTTATCAAAGAGAACGTATTCGCCGCGGCGCGGATGAATCTGGAAGAAATCATCGCCGGCCATCTTGCTGATTTCGTCGGCATGAACCCCGGCTGCGTTGATGACATACTTCGTTTCAATCGTGCCTTTATCCGTTTCGACCGCTTTGATAGCGCCGTTTTCTACGGCAAAGCCGGTTACCTGACATTCGCGAATGACTTCAGCCCCATTGATAACGGCATTTTCAGCAAAGGCCAATGCCATGCCAAAGGGCCAGCAAATACCGGCAGTCGGTGCCCACAATGCACCTTTGACGTCCTTGCTGACATTGGGTTCAAATTCACGTACTTTATCGCCGTCCCAAATTTCCAATCCCGGAACGCCATTATCCTGGCCGCGTTTCAAAAGTTCCTGCAGCGTTTCCATTTGTTCATCATCCAACGCTGCAACCAACGAACCGGACCATTCAATATCTAAATCCAATTCATCTTTCAAATCATGATACATCGCATTGCCTTCTACGTTCATACGGGCTTTCATGCTGCCTGTCGGTGCGTCAAAACCGGCATGAAGAATCGCACTGTTGGCTTTTGTCGTGCCAGCAGCCAATTCTGGTTCCTGTTCCACTAACACTGCACGCAGGTTATATTTTGCCAATTCGTGCAGAATGGCTGTGCCGGTAATACCGCCGCCGATTACGACGACATCTGCTTGTTTTGTCATGTTCACAACCTCTTTCTCTGTTTGAATATCACTGCATAACTTGTTTCTCTCTTTTACAAGTTGTATTATATAAGTATTTGAAAATAATTGCAATACTGTTTTTACAAAATTCCACAATTTACACATATACATATTTGGCATGGAAAAACAACTATATATACCGTTCTGTATTGTATGAAATTTTGTTCAATTTAGAAAAACATTTTTCCTATCTTTTGTAAAAAAAGAATCATCGCATGAAGAATTTTCTCTGTATGCCTAGTTTCTCTTTATCTATCAGTTGTCGTAAAAAATTAATTTCGGAAATGCAAAAGGGGCTTGTCACTGGACAGCCCCCTTTTTTCACTTATACTACTGCATCAAAATACATGTACTGCCGCAGCGACAACATAGGCAAGCAATGCGCCTACCAACGGAGCTGCTACAGGAACCCAGGCATAAGCCCAATCCGAATTGCCTTTACCGGCAATCGGCAAAATAGCGTGAGCAATACGCGGTCCCAAATCTCGAGCCGGATTCATAGCGTATCCCGTAGGCCCGCCTAAGCTCATACCCAGCGCCCAGATTAAAACGCCGACAATGTACGGCCCAAGGCCTGCCGGAATAGCGCCGACTTTATTGGAAAAAATCATCCAAATAACAAACATCAGGAAAAATGTCGCAATCACTTCGCACAGGAAGTTAAGCGGATAGTTGCGGATAGCCGGTGCCGTGCAGAAAATCCCCAGCTTGGCAGCTTTATCTTCCGTCTTTGCCCAATGCGGCAAGTATGCCAGCCAGACCAGTGCGGCACCGCAGATACCGCCGAGAATCTGAATCACAGCCGTAGCGGCAAACTGTTCCCATGTATAAATGCCAATCATCGTTTTGCCCAGCGTAACAGCCGGATTCAAATCGCCCTGAGGCGCGCCGAGTGTCGTTGCAGTAAACACGCCTAACGTAACTGCAAAACCCCATCCGGCAGTAATACAAATCCAGCCGCCGTTTTGTCCTTTAGAACCGGTCAGCGTATTGCAGGCGCAAACCCCGCACCCAAAGACCATTAATACCATCGTGCCAAAAAATTCACCTAATAAATTATCCATCGTCATACACCTGCTTTCTGAATACAAGAAAATTTACACTAGTATGTGCACAGTTTTATTCTTCATCATCCAGCCAATGCATGGCGTGTTTTACGGCTTTACGCCAGCCTTTATAGTAACCTGCTGCTTTTTCCGGTTCCATTTCCGGCACAAAACGATTTTGAAGTTTCCAACTATGGCGAAGTTCATCTTTGGATTTCCAAACGCCGACGGCCAAACCTGCCAAGTATGCCGCACCTAAAGCAGTCGTTTCGATGACCTGCGGCCGATCGACAGGCACGCCGAGAATATCTGCCTGGAACTGCATGAGCATATTGTTGGCCACCGCGCCGCCGTCTACTTTCAGCGAAGCCAGCTTGATGCCGGCATCCGCTTCCATCGCACTCAGCACGTCTTTTGTCTGATACGCCATGGAATCCAATGTAGCCCGTACAATGTGGGATTTTTTCGTGCCGCGCGTAATGCCGATAATCAATCCTCTGGCATCCATGTCCCAATACGGAGCCCCCAAGCCGACAAACGCTGGTACAACATATACACCATCCGAATCGGGGACCCGTTTGGCTACCCATTCCGAATCCGGTGCCGTATCAATAATGCGCAGGCCGTCGCGCAGCCATTGAATAGCCGAACCTGCTACAAAGATAGAGCCTTCCAATGCATATTCGACTTTTCCATCCAACCCCCAGGCAATCGTCGTAACCAAACCATTTTTAGAAGCAATGGGTTCCGTACCTGTATTCATGAGCATAAAGCAACCTGTCCCGTAGGTATTTTTTGCCATGCCCGGTTCATAGCACGTCTGGCCAAACAATGCAGCCTGCTGGTCACCGGCTGCACCGGCAATTTTGACAGGCACGCCAAGAATAGACGGCTGTGTATAGCCATAGACATCACTGGACGGCCGTACTTCCGGCAGCATGCTCTTCGGCACGGTCAAATAGTGCAGAAGCTGGTCATCCCACTGCAGTGTCTTGATATTAAACATCAACGTACGTGACGCATTGGAATAATCCGTTACATGAACATCATTCCCTGTCAATTTCCAGATCAGCCAGGAATCAATCGTCCCAAAAAGAAGTTCGCCTTTTTCTGCCTTTTCACGAGCGCCTTCGACATGGTCCAAAATCCATTTTACTTTTGTGCCGGAAAAATATGCATCAATAACAAGGCCCGTTTTTTCTTTAAATTCGTCCACCAGTCCCTGCCGTTTTAAGTCTTCGCAAATCGGCGCAGTCTGACGGGACTGCCAAACAATAGCATTATAAATCGGGCAGCCAGTCGTTTTATCCCAAACTACCGTCGTTTCACGCTGGTTGGTAATCCCGATAGCCGCAATGTCGGCCCCTTTCAAGCCGCTTTGTTCCAATGCGCTCTGCATGACTTCAATCATCGTATGCAAAATTTCATTGGCATCATGTTCTACCCAGCCCGGCTTGGGGAAATGCTGTGTAAATTCCTTTTGGCTGACACTGACAATACGGGATTCTTCATCAAAAATAATAGCACGATTACTCGTTGTGCCGGCATCCAGCGCCATGACATACTTCTTTTCCATTACTTCTTGCTCCTTTCCATACACCTAAAACTTCTCTCTTCTCTCTTTTTTTACTTTCGCATTGAACATACAAGCGTATGCGTTGCCTTCATTATATGAGTTAGTGAAAATAATTGCAATACAAAATTTACATTTTTGCATTTATGATATAGCATATACACTTTGTATCTATTTTATGCAATATAGAAGATCTATGTGAAAATTATGTATAATTTACTCTTGCCAATCCCGTCGCGCCAATGCGATAATATAAGTATATGAAAAGTAGTGTACACCATATAATCTGACAAGGTAGGTGCTTCTATGCCTATAAATAAGAATAAAACAGCTATCAGCGCTGCCAAACTCTATTATCAATCCGGCTACAGCCAATCCGAGATTGCCAAAGAGCTCGGCTTGTCCCGGCCGTCTGTTTCCCGGCTGCTGCAATATGCCAAAGATATGGGCTTTGTCCGCATTGAAATTTTCGACCCCATCGAAGACCAGAGCCATTTGGCACAGAAAGTTGCAGCAGCCTATCAGTTAAAAGATGTCTGCATTGCCAATGCCCCTATTGAAAACGAAGAAGATATCAAAAAATACATCGGCCGCCGCGGCGCCTCGTATCTCAATGACATCGTCCAAGACGGAGACATTATCGGCGTCGGCTGGGGAACAACTCTCCATTGCCTCTGCCATGCTCTCGTATCCCATCCCCTGCGGGGCGCGCAAATCGTACAACTCGAAGGCGGTATCACCCTATCCAGCAGTGAAACCTATGCCAACGAAATCTTGGAACGGTTTGCCAAAAATTATGAAACCATTGCCCAGTATCTTCCCCTGCCCGTACTGTTTGATTCCAAAGAAGTAAAAGAAATGGTCTACCGGGACCGCCATATCCATCGGGTACTCGAGCTGGGCCGCAACGCTAATATCGCTGTTTTCAGCGTCGGTACCGTGCGGGACAATGCGCTCTTTTTCCAGCTGGGCTATGCAGACCCCAAAGAAAAAGAATACTTGAAAGCTCATGCCGTCGGCGATATCTGCTCCCGTTTTTTTGACAAAGACGGCCGCATTTCCAGCAAAGAACTCAACGATCGAACGGTCGGCATCGAACTAGAATGGCTGCGGCACAAAGAATACAGCATTCTTCTCTCCGGCGGCGAAGCCAAAATTGCCAGCATTCACGCAGCCCTCAAGGGAGGCTATGCCAACGTCCTCATTACCGATCAATTTACAGCCAAAAAACTGCTCTCCTATGCCGCATTGGAACAGCCACATACACCATAAGTCTTATGTATGAAAAACGAGCAACGCCACAAACAGCATCTGCTGTCATGGCGTTGCTCGTTTTTTCTGGTAAACGTACCGTTTACATCGGCGTATATACTTTTTCTTTCTGTGCGACCAGAATGCCAGGAAGTATCCCTGCACCCTCATCTATTCATTCTTTTTCGTGCCGCCGAAAAAGAACGAA
>CAVKEA010000052.1:0-18355 GCA_963655305.1 bacterium | reverse complement strand
GCCGTCATCGGCAAACGCAGTAAGGCTAAGTCCGTTTTGGGCGGCGACTTCTTTAGCCCTGCATAAGCGATTCGCACGAAATTAAAAATTTCGGCTCACTGCTTATTTTTGGTACTTTTTCTTTCTGGTCGCGCAAAAAGAAAAAGTACATAGCAGATATACACGGCACGTTTACTAGAAAAGATAGGTAAAAGAGAGATACTCTCATATATGAGGATGACTCAAGGGCGATAGACCCTAGAAGAAAAAAAGACAACATGTAAAAAAAACATTTACAGTCAAGCTCTTTTCCTGTATAATACAAGACGTAAATAAATATCAATTAAAAAAAGGAGAGGTGCCTTATGTTTCAGAATAGTGACTTTTGGATTGGTTTAGGTATTGGGGTTGTTGCAGGTGTATTCGGCTACAAACTGCTTAGCGAAAGAGAACAGCAGCTTCTCGCATTGCAGCAGCCGGCTGCCGGCGCAGTAAGCGCTAATGTTCCTTTAGCTGAATTACAGCGTCAAAAAGAAGAATTAGAAGACATGATTGCAGCACAGGAAGCAGCAAAATAATTGTACATGACTCAACAAAAGACTGTTGCCACTTGTGGTAATGGTCTTTTTTAAACATTTGGCAAGAGAAAGGGCTGCTTAACATCGTGTTTCTACCTGTATCAAAATGGGATTTAATTATTCGTGCCGTGCAAGTTTCGTCTTATATACCGGGGCGGATTCGCCTGCACAGCCGAAAATTGATCGGTAATACAGAATTGAGCCGCAAAGTATATGCATACATTGCAAGTTACAAAGAAATTGACAAGGTGGATATAAACGTTGTCACCGGCTCGATTCTGATTGTGTATCGTCCGGATGTTTTACGGATGAACACTGAATTAGCAAGAGTGGAACAATATATTATGAGCCACGTAGAAAGGAGAGGATAACCATGTCTTATGTTTCTGGATTCATGCTGGGAGCGTCCATTGGCAAGGCGATTCACGGCATGTTTTGTAAGAATGATATACCAGCTGGTGCGTATCAGGACGTGAAAGTACCTAAGGTACAGCCCCGTATAACAGCACCGCTTTCGATGGGCGAAACTGCGATTCCCGCTTTTACTTGCGTATCTGCCGTAAAGGGGCGCCGCCGCTACCGGGCTGCTGCCTTGGTAGGCAATCGGGCATTGGCAGATATGCTGCAAAGCAAGATAGCAGGTCTTAAAGCGATACAAACGGTACAGGTCAGCGCGGTTACCGGCAGTATTCTTCTTTGTGCTAAAAATGAAGGAATGCTGGATAAATTAGAAATTTTCCTGCGCAGCCGTGTATTTACAGAGACTGAAAATCAACAGCGAGAAGCATTCATGATGCAGCAAAACAGCAATCGAGCTGCATATCGGGATGCGCTGTATGAAACACTGGATTTGTTTAACGGCATTATTTCTAAAAAAACAGCAAATGTATTGGATCTGCGCTCACTCGTGTCCTTTATTTTCATTATTCGGGGCATGCGTAAGATGATTATGCTCAACCAACGGCCGTCAGGTCCGCAAATGTTGTGGTGGGCAGCGTCCTTGATGAGAGGTGGACGATAATATGTATACATGCTGCACGATGGAGCTTCATAGTACCCTGCCAGTGAGAATGCGTCCTATTCTAGGTGTCAAACTCCGTCAGATTCGGGGGATTGTGGCAGCTTCGACAACTGAAAAGAAATTAACGTTTTATTATACCGGGCAGGTAGATTTGCGTGCTGTCCGTATGCTGGTTCGTTCGTTTGAAACGAAATACGGCAAGAAAAAAGAAGAAAAGAAAGAATGGGATGTAGCAGCATACCGCCGTGAAGCCATTCTTTCTGTAGGCGGCTTTATTGCCATGAATATTTTGCGCAAGACGAATCCGGAATTTTATGGCAGCATTTTGCTGTTCCGCCGTCTGTTTACGATGTATATTGCCCGCCGCTTCATTTACAACGGCGTAATGGGGCTGGTCAAAGACCATCAGGCCAATGCGGATACATTGACAGCTACGGCTGTAGCTGCTTCTGTACTGGCAGGCAAACCGGAATCCAGCTTGACATTGCTGGCCTTGTCCAACGGTGCAGAAATGCTGACGGAATATGCGGCTGAACGTGCGCGCCGCCAGATTTCCGGCCTGCTCAAACTGGATCAGCGGGACGTTTGGATTATTGAAAACGGCCGCGAACGGAAAGTTCCTGTAGAATCACTGAAGGTCGGCGACCATATTGCTGTTCATTTGGGTGAAAAGATTTGTGTTGACGGCCGTGTATTGGCTGGCAATGCGGCAGTTAACCAGGCCTCTATTACAGGGGAATCCAATCCGGCTATTAAACAGGCAGGCTCGTCCGTCTATGCCGGCAGCGTTATCGAAGCCGGTGACTTGGTCATTGAAGTCGAAAAAGTCGGCGCGGATACATCGCTGGCTCAGATTATTCACTTGGTAGAAGAAGCTCAGACACGCCGGGCTCCTGTTCAGAATTTTGCCGATAAGATGGCCAATATGCTCGTGCCGATTTCCTTCATCGGCGCAGCCATTGTATACGGCGCAACCAAAGATTGGCAGCGTGTCCTGAATCTGCTGTTCATTGACTTCTCCTGCGGCTTGAAATTGTCTACGGCAACGGCTATTTCCGCAGCTATCGGCATGGCAGCCCGCAAGGGGATTTTGATTAAAGGCGGCAACTATATCGAAAACTTGGCAGATATTGATACTGTTGTGCTGGATAAGACCGGTACGATTACGATGGGTGTACCGCAGATTGCCCATATCGAAACAGCGAAGGGCGTAGAAGAAAAAGAAATGATTCTGTTGGCTGCGTCTGCAGAAATGCATTCGGTTCATCCATTGGCCGTAGCTATTCAAAAATATGTCAAAGGACAAGAATGGGAAACGCCGCCTCATGAAACATCCGAAACGATTGTAGCCCGCGGCATGAAAGCGACAGTTCCTGATTTTGAAACCTATCAGGGCGGCGATGTTCTCGTTGGCAGCCGCCGGTTCATGCAGGAAGAAGGCGTAGAAGGCGTTCCTGAAATCAGCGATAAATCGTGGGGTAAAAACCTGCTTTATGTAGCAAGAGATAAGAAATACTTAGGCTGCTTGTCGATTGAAGACCCAGTTCGTCCGGCCATGAAGAAGACGCTGAATCAGATGCGCCGTATCGGTATCGATGAAGTCGTCATGCTGACAGGTGACTCCAAAGAAATGGCAGCAGAAGTAGCACATGATATGGATATTGATTCGTATCATGCTGAAATTCTGCCGGAAGATAAGGCCAACTATGTCATGAAACTGCAAAAACGCGGCAATGTCATGATGGTTGGCGACGGCATTAATGATGCCCCGGCATTGGCGTTTGCTGATATCGGCGTAAGCTTGGGCGGCAATAAAACGGATATTGCTGCTGAATCGGCAGCCATTACGATTCGTTCCGAAGACCCGAGCAAGCTTTGCGATGCCCTGCAGATTGGCCGTCGTACGATGAAAGTAATTAATCAAAACTTTACTGCGACGATTGTTGTCAACTCGGCAGCCATGCTTCTTGGCGCATTGGGCCGCATCAGTCCGCTTTGGGCAGCGGTTATCCATAATACAGCAACCTTAGCTGTTGTATTGAATAGTGTCCGCATTTTGGGACCGTCACGTCGTGTGATTCGATAATATGTGTAAGTAATATAAAAAGGGTTGTAACAAAATGAGAATTTTTCGTTCATTTTGTTGCAACCCTTTTGCTGTATCGTTTGCAGCATGGCTGTCCATTTTCTTCAAACTTCAAACAAAAGACTAAAACCGTTTAGAGAAAGAAACTAGTAAATGATAGCCAAAAGCGTTATGATACCCTCTCTTTTTAGTTGGTGTACGAAGCCACATACAGAAACCTATCATCGTAAGACAAATCGTTCAATCGCTTCGGCTACAGCACCTTCGTTGTTGGTTGTGTCAGTAATTACATCACAGTACGAGCGAATAGCCGGATTTAAATTATGAACGCCGACGCTGAGACCGGCTGCTTTTAGCATTTCGATATCATTGATATTGTCGCCAATGGCCATTGTTTCAGTTGGCGGGACGTGTAAAAGCTGGGCTAACTGCAGCAAGCCGACGCCTTTGGTGACGCCTTTGTGCATAAATTCAATATAGCGGTTGCTGGAGAAGCTGACCGTAATGTCGGAGAGCAGCGGCTGCATATCCTGATGAATCGCCTGCAGTACGGCATCGTCTGTATTCATAATAATGAGTTTGCAGACTTCTTCTTTGCCGCGAATAAAATCAAGTGTTGCGGCATCTGTAGGCACATAGGCCATGCGGCCGTGTAAAAAGGCTTCTTCATCAGGTGTAACAGCACGGATATATACGGTATCACGCGTATAGATATGCATGCACATGCCGTACAATACCCCTTTTTGGTAAATTTTATCGGCCAAAGCAAACGGGATAGGATCCCAAAACAGAGAACGATGTCCTTTGTTTTCCGTAATGCTGGCGCCGTTAAACCCAATGACGTACTGGTCTGCCTGGTTGAGTAATCCCAGTGTCGTTAATACCCCTTTTACAGAGCGAAATCCTCGTCCCGTGCAGGGAACGAATTTGACCCCTTGGGCGACCGCTTTTTGAATGATGTCTATATTACGCTGACAAATAGAAGCATCGCTGCTGAGCAGCGTTTCATCCATGTCGCAGGCGATAATTTTGTAAGCAGGCATAAGAATTCCTCCTTTTGTAATACTATGCCAATCCGATAAACTGCATTATATGCTGCAGTTTATCCTTTCCATTCACTAAAGCATGTAGAGCCCAGGACTAAGACGGCTCCTAGTAAACCGGGACCGGTCAAGGGCTCATGCAGTACGACGGCAGAAAGAAAAATGGCAAAAATAGGATCTAAATAACTGAATAAAGCAATCGTCTGTCCCCGCAAAAAGGATAAAGACCCAAAATACAACGTGTAGGCAAAGCCCGTATGCACCATACCGAGAACTAAAAGAAGGGCCCAACCTAGCGGCGGCATAGCGATGGCGGCGATATCTTCTGTGGCGAAGACATAAGGAAGCAAAATCAGTGAAGCAATGCCCAGCTGCATGATGGTTTTGTCATACGCGGCAATGGGGGAAAGCTTTTTGTTCAGTACAATGATGGCAGCATACATCACGGCAGCTCCTAAGCCAAAAAAGATGCCTGTAACATTTGTCACCCCTGTGTCCTGACCAATGCCGGATACCAGTATCATGCCAAAGAGTGCCAACGCGACACAGCAGAGTTTACACACGGTCAGCTGTTCTTTCAAAACGATAGGCGACACTAAAATGACAAGAATAGGAGCCATGTAATAGCAAAGCGTAGCAATGGCGACGGATGTGTACCGATAGGCTTCAAAAAGAAAAATCCAGTTAAAGCCAATGAAGATACCGCAAAGAATCAGACGGCCTATATTTTGGCGGATAGCTGTCCAAGAGATAGGCATTCGTTTTATCGCAAGAAATAAGATAATGAACAGCGTGCCGATAAAACCGCGGGAGAAGGCTATCATCGAAGACGGCAGGGGGATATAGCGGACAAAAAGACCGAGGGTACCAAAAATAAGCATTGCCGACAGTAACGAAAGTTTTGCTTTTCCCTCGTGGGATGGTGCAGTATGCAGCATCATGTATCACCTCAAAAAAATAAAGTTGTTATAAGTATATCATACATACAAAACATGGTCATACATTTTTCTTGTAATTCTCGGTATTTTCCAGTACCATAATACATAGACACGTATGGTTCATATATCGACATAGGAGGATGCACGATGATTAGTACTGAAGATATGATGAAATTGCAAAATGGCAGTGATGTGCGCGGTGTAGCCGTAGCCGGTGAAGCCGGCGAACCGGTTACCTTGTTTCCGGAAGCAGCCAATCGGATTGCTGCCGGCTTTGCTGTTTTTTTAGCCAAAAAATTAGGAAAAGAAACGAAAGCACTGCAGATTGCCGTAGGCCATGATTCACGTATTTCTGCAGGTATCATGAAAAAAGCTGTATTTCAAGGACTGCAGGGACAGGGTGCTGCCATGGCTGACTGCGGACTGGCATCGACGCCGGCCATGTTTATGTCCATCGTTTTTCCGCAAACACAGATGGACGGAGCCATTATGATTACGGCCAGCCATTTGCCGTACAACCGCAACGGCCTTAAATTTTTTACGAAAGACGGCGGCTTGGAAAAAAATGAAATCAAAGAAGTATTGACATATGCTGCCGGCATCGCAGAAGCGCAGGCGCCGGTATCGGCTGCAGCACCATTACATATTATAGATATATATGCTGCGCATTTGTGCCGTAAAATCAGAGAAGGATTGGGCGCCGCTGCAGACAGCCAGCCGTTGGCAGGGATGCATATTGTCGTCGATGCCGGCAACGGCGGCGGCGGTTTCTTTGCTGATAAAGTATTGGCCGTGTTGGGCGCAGATACGACAGGCAGCCAGTTCCTGAACCCAGACGGCATGTTCCCCAATCATATTCCCAATCCGGAAAATAAAGAAGCGATGGAAGCGATTCGCCAGGTTGTCCTGCAGCATCATGCCGATTTGGGCTTGATTTTCGATACGGACGTAGACCGCATGAGCGCTGTGCTGCCTGATGGGGAAGAAATCAACCGCAATGCCTTGATTGCGATGATGGCGGCTATTTTAGCACTGGATTATCCGGGTAGTACGATTGTGACGGATTCTGTCACTTCTGACGAATTGACGGCATTCCTGCAGGACGAACTGCATTTGGTGCATCATCGGTATATGCGCGGCTATAAGAACGTCATTGATGAATGCATTCGCTTGAATCAGCAGGGAACCGTATCGCCGCTGGCCATTGAAACGTCAGGACATGGTGCGCTCAGCGAAAATTATTATTTGGACGATGGCGCGTATTTGGCTGTCAAACTGCTCATCGCTGCGGCAAAGACCAAAAAGGAAGGGAAAGTTCTTGGTGATTTGATTGCTAAATTGGCACAGCCGGCAGAAAGCAAAGAATACCGGCTGAAAATACAGGGAACGGATGATGCCAAAGCCTATGGTGCAGCCGTACTGCAGCAGTTTGAAGCACGGGCAGCGCAGGCAGGCATTGCGATTGCCAAGCCGTCGTATGAAGGCGTTCGCCTGGTGTTTGCCAATGGCTGGGCGCTGCTGCGCATGTCCCTGCACGATCCCAATATGCCGCTCAACGTAGAAAGCAGGGAACAAGGCGGCTGCCAAGCCATTGCCGCTCAGGTACAAGACCTGCTGCAGGGGTTTGACTGCCTGGATATGAGCGTATTCAAGAAATAATACCGGATGAAATAAGCAGCATCGTACGGGCTGTCCCTCAAAGGGAGGGTGCCGTAGCTGCTTATTTTTTTATTTTCCTATTGACTATTTGACTTTTTATTGTATTATATAGACAGAGGCTGGCACTCACACGAAGGGAGTGCTAATACATTCAAGAAGGAGACTGCTGATTATGGCAAAAGAAACATTTGAATTTCAAGCAGAAACGAAACAGTTACTGGACTTGATGGTCCATTCTATTTATACGAATCATGAAATTTTCTTACGTGAATTGATTTCCAACGCATCCGATGCGATTGATAAACTGCACTATCAGTCGTTGACCAACAGCGATTTGCTCGAAGGAGATACGGGATTTGAAATTCATTTGACGCCGGATGAAGCAGCGCATACGCTGACAATTTCTGATAATGGCTTGGGCATGAATAAAGAAGATCTCATGCAGAATTTGGGGACCATTGCCAAATCAGGGACCAAAGCATTTTTGGAAAAATTGAAAGAAGCACAGGATTCAGAAAGCAGTACGGATAAAGACCTCATTGGCCAATTCGGCGTTGGTTTTTATTCTGCATTTATGGTTGCCGATACAGTTACGGTCGTTACGCGCAAGGCCGGAGAAAAACAGGCATATAAATGGGAATCTGCCGGTGACGGTCAGTATACATTGGAAGAATGTGAAAAACCAAAACACGGCACATCCATTATTCTGCATTTAGGTAAAGAATTTTACGGCAGCGATTCGGAAGAAAATTATACGGATAAAATGACGCTGCAGAGTTTGGTCAAGAAATATTCTGATTATATCCGCTACCCGATTACGATGGAATTTACGACCAAAGAAAAACCAAAAGATAAAGACGGCAAAGTCATCGAAGATGCGCCGGAAGAAGAACATACGGAAACACGGACGCTCAATTCCATGCAGCCGTTGTGGACACGCAATAAATCGGATATCAAACCGGAAGAATACAAAGAATTTTTCCAGCATCAGTTCTATGAATGGGACGACCCCATGGAAATTTTCCATACACGCGTTGAAGGTGCTGTCGATTATACAGCACTCTTGTTTATTCCGGGCAGTGCGCCGTTTAACCTGTATTATTCTGACTATGAACCGGGCATTCAGCTGTTTTCCCGCCATGTCTTCATTATGGACAAATGCAAAGACCTGCTGCCGGATTACCTGCGCTTCGTCAAAGGGCTGGTAGATTCTCCGGATTTGTCACTGAACATTTCTCGTGAACTGCTGCAGAAGAGCCGTGAATTGAAGCTGATTGGCCGCAATTTGGAAAAGAATATTTTGAAGACCTTGGCCCGCAACCTGGAAAAGAATCGTGAAAAATATGAAAAATTCTGGGCTGAATATGGCAAATCTTTGAAAATCGGCGTATACAGCGGCATGATGACCGGTGAAAACAATGTCGATAAATTGAAAGATTTACTGCTCTTTATGTCTTCCAAAGACGGCAAGCTCTGCACGTTGAAAGAATATGTCAGCCGCATGAAAGACGGACAGAAGAAGATTTATTATGCAACCGGCAAAGATAAAGACGCCATTGAAGCACTGCCGCAGATGGAAATGCTCCGCGACAGAGATATTGAAGTTCTCTGCATGACCGATCCAGTCGATGAATTTGCTGTAGAAGCTATTCGGGAATATGACGGCAAACAGTTCCATTCTATCAGCCGCGGCGACTTGGATTTGGAAGATGATGCATTCAAAGAAGAAAAGAAGAAAAATGAAGATTTGGCCAAAAATAATGAAGGCCTCTTAAAAGATATGAAAGATTTCCTCGATGGCAAAGTAGTGGATGTACGCTTATCCAACCGCTTGAAAACAGGCGCTGTCTGCCTCGTTGCCGATGCAGCCGGCCCGTCCTTGGCGATGGAACAAGCCTTTGCCGCAGCAGATAATCCGATGCTGAAAGCACGCCGTATTTTGGAAATCAACCCGCAGCATCAGCTGTTTGCTAAACTGCAGGCTGTTCATGATGCAGGCAAAGATACACCGGAATTTAAAGACTACTGCAAGATGCTCTACGATCAGGCATTGTTGTTGGAAGGCATTATGCCGGATGACCCGGCAGCCTTTGCCAATAAAGTAGCTGAAATGATGGCAAAATAAAAGAAAAATACAAATAGAACATAATAAACCTGTGTCTTCCCAACCGTATCGTGGAAGACACAGGTTTTTTCTTATGATATAATAGATACGAATTTAAGACTATGTTGCTATCTGTAATACATACATGGATATAACTATATCAGGAGGAGCTATATGAAGTGTCGTTTTTGTGATAGAGAAGCCGTATATGAGGATGGATTGTGTGAAGTATGCCATCGCATTGCGCAGCAGGAAGAAGCCAAAGTGATGTCCAGCCATGAACGGGACAGCTTTCGGGGGCAGACCATAGAAGAAGATGGTACCGTACAGGAACAAAAGAATTTATATGAAGAATCGTATAGACAGCAGCAGGGCCCGCAGGGACCCAGCGGTATTCATATTATGACATCCGGCTTGTCTTGGCGTGTCAAGCTGGCTTTGGGCGTCATTGTGTTCTGCATTTTGGCCATTATTGTCAGCGCCTTGGGCTTTTTAATTATGGCGATGCCCTATTTGATTGGCGCCTTCCTTATTTATTGTGTATATAATATTGTCAGATCTTTTTTGAAACGGTAAACGGAGGACCTCATGAAAGAAAAATTAGTGATTATTGACGGCAGCAGCCTCTTGTACCGTGCCTTTTATGCGATTCCCCATTTGACAGACAGCCAGGGACGGCCGACCAATGCCGTGTATGGCTTTTTAAATATGCTGTTAAAACTGTATGAACAACTCGACCCGCAGTATGTGGCTGTCGCTTTTGACAAAGGAAAGCATACCTTTCGCAATGATTTGTTTGACGGATATAAAGCGACCCGAAAACCGGCACCGGATGAGCTGCGGCCTCAGTTTGCCTTAATCCGGGAAGTCTTGGCCTGCTTGGGAATTCATGTTTTGGAATTGGAAGGCTATGAAGGAGACGACATTATCGGTACGATTGCCCGACACATGGAAAAAACACTGGATGTAGCGGTTGTAACTGGCGATAGAGATGCGCTGCAGCTCGTAGACGATACGGTCACGGTTCACCTGACTAAAAAGGGAATTACCAACATGCTGGCTGTTACGCCGGACGTCATGCTGGCAGAATATGGATATACGCCCAAACAAGTCATTGATATGAAAGCATTGATGGGAGATACAGCCGACAACATTCCCGGCGTTCCCGGTGTAGGAGAAAAAACGGCGTTAAAATTGATTACGCAGTTTCAAAGCGTCGAAGGTGTGTATGACCATTTAGATGAGGTAAAAGGGAAAAAGCTGCAGGAAAAATTGGCCGATCATAAAGATAACGCCATGTTGTCTAAAGAATTGGCGACGATTCGCTGCGATGTTCCCATTGAATATACATTGGAAATGTTTTTGCCTCAGCCGCGTGAAGAAGACGTAACGGCACTGTTCCGCAGTTTGGGTTTTCGAAATTTATTGGAACGATTTGCAGCCTTTGATCGCTTTTCGGCCTTGGCTGCCAACGAGCCGGAAACCAAACTGACGATACGGACGGCTAGTGAAATGCCGCCGGCGAGCATTGCAGGGCAGCGTGTTGCCGTAGAAGCGGTGTATACATCGGCCGTGCCTGTACCAGAAGTACAGGTGTTGGCCTTGGCTTCTGAGCAGGGCGTATGCATCATCCCGCCGGCGCAGCATGCCGCCTATATGACAGCCCTTGCGACTGCCAAAGAAGTCATTACGACAGACGGCAAACGATTGGTCAAAGTATTGTCGCAGTATACGGACGCGCCGATAGCGCTGCAGGATGTCGTCTTAGGGGCGTACTTGCTGGAACCGACCCGGACATCGTACGGCATGCTGTATTTATCCGAAACATTTGATGTGCCTTTGCATGAAGATACAGAAAATGACAATACGCGAACCGCCAGCGATGCGCTGTTTTCGTATCAGCTTTGGCCCAAAGAAAAAGAAGCGTTGGAAACAGCCAGCTTGATGCAGCTCTATGAACGCATTGAAATTCCGCTGATTCATACGCTGGCTGTCATGGAAATGAATGGATTTACCGTAGATATGCAGCGGCTTATGGAAATGAAGCAGGAATTATCATTAGAAGCAGATGCCTTGGAAGAAGCGATTTATGAAGATGCCGGAGAAACATTCAATATCAATTCACCCAAACAGCTGGGCGTGATTCTGTTTGAAAAACTGCAGCTGCCAGTGATTAAAAAGACGAAAACCGGCTACTCTACAGATTCAGCGGTATTGGATGCGTTGCTGGACAAGCACCCGATGATTCCTAAAATTTTGCAGTTCCGGGCATTGAAAAAGCTGATTTCTACGTATTTAGATGGCTTAGAACCGTTGGTTTCTGCCGAAACAGGGCGGATTTATACGTCGTTTAATCAAATGGTGACGGCTACGGGACGCCTCAGCAGTTCCGATCCCAATTTGCAGAATATACCGATTCGTACCGAACAGGGACGAAAAATTCGCTCCTTGTTTGTGCCGGGCAAAGGATATGATTATATTTTATCCGGCGATTACTCGCAGATTGAGCTGCGGCTGTTGGCGCATTTATCTCAAGATCCGACGATGGTGGACGGCTTTTTGAAAAATCAGGACATTCACCGCCGGACTGCGTCTGAAGTATTCGGCATTCCTTGGGAAGATGTCACGCCGGAACAGCGTTCGCATGCCAAAGCCGTTAATTTTGGCATCATCTATGGCATCAGTGATTTTGGGCTGGCACGCAATATTTCTATTTCACGCCAGCAGGCTAAACAATATATTGACTCGTATTTTGCACGCTACAGTACCGTTCATGCGTACATGGACGGGTTAATCGCGCAGGCCCATCAGACAGGTTTTGCCAAAACCATGTTTGGACGGATTCGGGCGCTGCCGGAAATCAACAGCAAAAACTTTACGCGCCGTTCATTTGCAGAACGAACAGCCATGAACACGCCCATTCAGGGCAGTGCGGCAGATATTATCAAAATGGCTATGAATGCTGTACAGCAGAAATTAGAAGAACGGCACCTAAAGAGCCAGCTGTTAGTGCAGGTTCATGACGAATTGGTCTTGGAAGTGCCGGCAGCTGAACGAGAAGAAGCGGCAGCACTGCTCAAAGATACGATGGAACATATTGTCACGCTGTCCGTGCCGCTTATCGTGGATATTCATTATGGAAAAAATTGGGAAGAAGCGAAATAGGAGGACGTATGCCTGAATTACCGGAAGTAGAAACAGTCCGCGCGTATATCAATCAGTATGTTTCAGGCAAACGAATGACACACATCGATGTCCGTCTGGCCCGGCTGATTAAAAATGCCGGGCCTGATGAGTTTGTGAAACGCTTGACCGGCCAAACCATTGAAACGGTGCGGCGCAGAGGAAAATATTTATTTTTGCAGTGCAGCGGCCCGTATTCGCTGCTTGTACATCTGCGTATGACCGGCAGCCTGATATACATACCGCATTGGCAGGATGATATCAAAGCGGCCCATATCATTTTTTCACTCAGTGAAGGTACTATGGTGTATCGGGATATCCGCACCTTTGGCTGTTTATGGCTTGTGCCGCCGCAGGGGCCGACTGGCATCAAAGGATATGATACGCTGGGGCCTGACGGCAACAGCCCTGAATTTACGGCGGCGTATTTGGGCAGTATGCTGTCTAAAAGCCAGCGGTATATCAAAAGCTTTTTGCTGGACCAGACCAAGGTAGCAGGACTCGGCAACATTTATGTCGATGAAGCCTTGTTTTTGGCTCGGATTTCGCCGTTTAGACGCTGCTGCGCCGTTACGGCAGATGAAACAGTCAAACTGCATGATGCCATTGTCCGTGTACTGCAGGAAGGAATCAAATACGGCGGGACGACGATTCGTGATTTTGTCAATGGAAGCGGAAGAGAAGGCCAGAACCAAGACCATCTGTTGGTCTATGGACGGGAAGGACAAGCCTGTGTCTTCTGCGGCATGCCGATTCAATATAAGAAACTAGCTGGCAGAGGGACGCACTATTGCCCGCATTGTCAGCTGTAGGGAGGTATTGTTATGTATAAAATTGGGTTGACCGGCGGGATTGCATCCGGCAAAAGTACAGTAGTGGCTATGCTGCGTGATTACGGTGCAGCGATTATTGACTGCGATATCATTGCCAGAGATGTAGTGCAGCCCGGCTCAGAAGGACTGCAGGCCGTAGCCCGTGCATTTGGCCCACAAGCGCTGCTGCCGGACGGAACGATGAACAGGGCGTATATCGGCAGTGTCGTTTTCACGGATGCAGCGCGAAAAAAAGAACTGGAAGATATTTTGTTCCCTTTGATTCACCGGGAAATTGACCGCCGGACTGCGATGCTGGAAAATGCCGGTACGAAGATGGTTTTTCTTGACATGCCTTTGCTGTTTGAGGTAAAATATCACTCGTACGTTGATGAAGTATGGCTGGTATACGTAGATGCAGCAACACAGCTTACGCGGCTCATGGCACGCAACGGCTATACGAAAGAGGAAGCGCTGGCGCGTATTCATTCCCAGTTTCCCATTGACGAAAAACGGTCTTTGTCACAGGTCATCATTGACAATGCGGCGTCTTTGGAAAACACGGAAAAACAAGTGCAAAAACAGTGGAAACAGCTGTTAGTGCGATTGGAAAAACGGTAGGAGTTTGCATTGAGACGAAAAACGCATACAAGAGGAAAAATTCTAATAGCGGTTGCACTGCTTTGTTTTTCTGTCAGCTATTTTTATCATTGGAAAGATGAGGTAATGCGAAAATTTGTGTATCCGCTTCAATATGACTATATGGTGCGCCAATATTCATATGAAGACGGCGTAGATCCGGCATTGGTTGCCGCCGTTATTTTAGTGGAAAGCAAATTTGACGAAGGAGCTTCTTCCCATAGAGGGGCAGAAGGCTTGATGCAGATTATGCCCGATACGGCATCGTGGATTGCTGAACAGATGCATATGACGGGATATACGCCGGATAAGCTGAGCAACGTACAGACAAATATCCGCCTGGGAACATGGTATTTGGCATATTTGTTAAAAGAGTACGACGGGAACAAAGTACTGGCGTTAGCCGCCTATAATGCAGGCCGCGGTTATGTGGATTCCTGGATAGAAGAGTATGGCTGGCAAAAAGATTTTTCAGAAATAGAAAAAATACCCTTTACAGAAACCCGTGAGTATGTTAAGATAGTTTTGCTGAACGAACAGCAATATAAACACCTTTATGGTTTTTAGTTAAGATGTGCGGTTGTGGCGGAATGGCAGACGCGCTGTCTTCAGGCGGCAGTGATCTCTGATCGTGCGGGTTCAACTCCCGCCAACCGCACCAAATTTTTATTATGGATGATACATTGATTGAAACACTCAAACAATGGAATATCGCTTCTATTCTCCCACTTCAGGTGGGAGATTTTCAGTTATCGGCAGAATATCGCATGGTACAGGAAAATGGGGCTGATAAGGAATACTTGCTGTTCCTGTATCGCAATCCTGTGAATCATTGGACTGTACGGGCTGTATTGAATCCGGACTCAGAAGAATTTTCTGTACGCACGGATATTGGCATGCTGGAATTTGCGCTGATTGAATTTATTACGAGCGATTTTGCGTTGTTCCGCTCGATGGTAGAACAGCGGCTGGCTCGTCTGATTCATGACTATTATGTAGAACCAGCCTGCAATTTCAGCGTGATTCTAAAAGATAAAGGAATTCCTGCCGTCCAATGGGACCGGTTTTTGCCGACCGAATACCATGGCTTTACGCGGCTGATTCGCCCGAATGAAGCCGTGCGGATTATTAACGGGTCCTATATGATACTGTCCTATTATCAAGAAGAAACGCAAAGCGGATTATCTCTCATGTATAACGTACTGCGTGATGATTTTTTTGCGGAACGGCGTATTCATAATTTTCCGAATCTAGTCCATGATTTTGATACGTCTTCCCTCAAGGAATTGGAGCAGGCATTAGAAAAACGGTTGCTGCCTGTTTTGGATGCTATACAGGCCGATATGGCTTAATTTCTGCTTGACAGCGTTGTCAGAACGAAGGCCAAGTGGTATACTAAAAGTAATTTAGGTTTGATTGATGAAGAGTGGGTGTAAGCCCACTCTTAACTTTTACCTACACGAATTTAAAAGGATAGCTGGTGAATAGGATGAGACGTGAACATATTGAAGATTTAATTGCCCGAGAAGTAGAACAAATAATAGCCGGAACCGCATTGGAACTGGTTGATGTGGAATATGTGCGGGAGAAAAACTGGTATTTGCGCGTGTTTATCGACAAAGACGGCGGTGTGGATTTGGAAGACTGTCAGCGCGTCAGTGAAAAATTAAGCAAGGTATTGGATGAAAAAGACCCGATACAGGATAATTATTTGTTGGAAGTGTCTTCGCCGGGGTTGGACCGCATTTTGAAAAAAGACAAGGACTTCATCCGTTATGCAGGACGTACTGTAGATATTCACTTTTTTAAACCATATAAAGGAACCAAGGATTTAGTGGCTGATTTGGTACGAAAAAATGAAGATGGTACCATAACAGTACGCATTGATGAACAAGAAGAAACATTGACACTGAAAGATATATCGCAGATTCGCTTGCATATTGATTTTTAATGGAGGGTGTAAACGTGAATAAAGAATTGCTGAATGCTATTGCTTTTTTATCTAAAGAGAAAGGGGTTTCAACCGACGTTATCTGTGATTCGCTGGAAGCGGTATTGATTACGGCGTATAAGAAAGAACCGGAAGCCAATCCGATTGCGGATGTAGAATTGAACCGTGAAACCGGTGATTACCGCATCGTCGCAGCTCAGACGGTTGTGGATGAAGTAGAAAATCCGCATACTGAAATTTCCTTGGAAGACGCCAGAAAAATCAATCCGGAATATGAAGTCGGCGATGTAGTCAATGTCGATGTTACGCCGGATAATTTTGGCCGCATTGCAGCGCAGGCAGCAAAACAGGTCATGATTCAGCGCCTTCGTGAAGCAGAACGCAATATTGTATATGATGAATTTTACAATCGCACCGATGACATTATTACGGGCCTTATTCAGCGTATTGAAAACCGCAACGTCTATGTGGATTTAGGCAAAGCGGAAGCCGTACTTCCCGTATCGGAACAGATTCCTACAGAAAATTACGTCGTTGGCCAGCGTATTAAATGCTATGTTGTCGAAGTCAGAAAGACGACTAAAGGAGCGCAAATTCTTGTATCCCGTACGCATCCGGGACTGTTGAAGCGTCTGTTTGAATTGGAAGTTCCTGAAATTTATGAAGGCGTTGTGGAATTAAAATCCGTTGCCAGAGAACCGGGCCGCCGCTCTAAAATCGCTGTCTATTCACGCGACGAAAACGTGGATTCCGTTGGTGCCTGTGTAGGGCCTAAAGGGACGCGCGTCCAAAATATCGTTACAGAACTGCAGAATGAAAAGATTGATATTGTCAAATGGGACGAAGATCCGGCTGTTTATATTGCCAATGCCCTGAGCCCGGCGCAGGTTATCTCTGTTACCGTTGATGAATCGGATAAATCATCCAGCGTAGTCGTACCGGATTACCAGCTGTCGCTGGCTATTGGCAAAGCTGGGCAAAACGCACGGCTGGCCGCTAAATTGACAAATTGGAAAATTGACATAAAGAGTGAAAGCCAGGCACAGGAAGCCGCAGAAGCACATACCGAAGAAGCTGCCGAATCAGCTGATGCAGATATGGATATTTTAAGCGACTTGGCTCTGCCGTCTGACCATCCGACTGACGCACAGGAATAGGAGGCGCTTATGAAAAAGAAAAAAATACCGCTCCGTGTCTGTGCCGGCTGTCAGGAACAGAAAAGCAAAAAAGAAATGATTCGCATCGTCCGCACGCCTGAAGGAGCCGTTGAAATTGATAAAACCGGCAAAAAGTCAGGCCGCGGCGTGTATATTTGCCAAAACCCGGACTGCCTGGAAAAAGCCTATAAAGAACACCGGCTGGAACGGTCGCTGAAGACAAACGTATCAGACGATATTTATGAAAGCCTGCGGCAGGAATTATCATGACGGCGCAGGAACGGATAAGCGGCCTGTTGGGACTGGCTTATCGGGCTCGTAAGACCATCTGCGGTGATTTTGCAGCAGCGAATCATTTAAAAAAACATACAGTTCCCATGCTGTTTTTAGCACATGACGGCGGCAGTGACAATGTAGAAAAATACCGCCGCCTGGCACAGCGAAAAGGAATTGCAGTGATAGATATATTCACGAAAGAAGAACTGGGGCAGGCCGTAGGCAAGATGCAGAACGTTGTCGTTTTACTGACAGATGCAGGATTTGCCAAAGCGATTGCCAAAGTGATGAAAACGATGGATAAAGGGGGTAACTAGATGACGAAACGAGTATATGAAGCAGCAAAGGACTACGGCGTGTCAGCCAAAACTGTCATCAAGGTATTAGGAGACCATAATATCAAGGCCGGCAATTTTACCGGTATCGATGATAAAATGAAATCCATTTTGGATACGTCTTTTAAGAAGTCGAAACAAAATGATAAAGATAAAAAAGTGGCAGAAGCCAAAAAAGGAATGGAAGGAACTAGCCGAAAAGTGAACGATAACAGCCGCGCAACGCAAGGAAAACATCAGGAACGCCAAAATAATCAGGGAAATAACGCGAAACAGGGACGAAATGAACGGCCTAACAGCGGAAAACGCCAGGGACAACCAGCAAACCGCAATGCCAAAAACAACTCCAATATGCGTAAAGACAAAACGCAGAGTGCCGGCAGCCAGCAGGGCCGTTCCAATCGTCAAAATGACACGAAACAGGGCGGTTCCGGTGATGGCAAGCGCACTAAGTTTTTCGGCCGTACACAGCAGGGCGGCGGTGACAGCAGTAATCGTTCAGACAACAAACGCAACAAACGAGGGCAGAATACAAACCGCGGCAGCCAAGGCGGGAAAAACAGACCGCATACGCTGCTGTCCAACGTGTTGAAC
>CAVKEA010000051.1:0-20100 GCA_963655305.1 bacterium | reverse complement strand
AATTTAGTTTCAAGGAACTTCTTCATAAAAAGTCCCACAACAACTTGACACTATCTATACCTTGGTATAATAGCATTCCTGCCTATCTTTTGCTACAATAAAAGTGTCAAAGGAACCCCTTCCAAAATCCCCTTTGCTTATAGTTTAACTTCCTTCCACCTCTTCAAAAAATACACCTAGCAGAAAGGACTCTCTTCACCCACAGGGAAGAAAGTCCTTTTTGTTGTGTACGTATCGTATTATACCAGTTTTCCAATCACTTCATCTGCTGCTAATTCATTCCAAAGCAACTGCATGACTGCTAAAATCAGCAAAATGGTCAGGCCCAGCCGCATGTAGGAAGAACGTGTAATCCAATCAAAAGGCATCCGTTGTTTGCGTTCTGTAATCTGATACTGCACGTCGTCTTTTTTATTTAAAATGCGAAAATGCCGCGCTTCTTTGTAAGCGGAAAATACACCGCTAAAATTCATGGTTACATGGACTTGAGGATCTTCCATACCGATGAGGGCTATTTCCCGCAGATGCTGGCAAAATATTTCCAAAAAATCACTGTCTGCGCACGCGCTGGAAAATGCAAAAAATTGAATTTCACATTCCCGAATGCCTTCTTTCATAGAAATTTTTAAAAATGGATACTGCTGTTGTAAAGAATCTCTCCAAGCATCTAATTTTTTCCCTACCGTTGCAGGCCATGTATAGCGAACAGCTTGTTTGGGAGCAAAGGAAATTTCACCGGAGATAGTCAGGCGATAATCGCCGTAATAATGACGAAGCCGTGTTTTCCAATTCATTGCCGTCCCTCCTTAGGATAGTTTGGTGCCGCATGCCGGACAATATACCGCTTCTTTGGGTACTTTTTCGCCGCAATGCGGACAGTGCCGTTCCTCCGCGGCGGGCTGCGGCGGCAGGGCCTCTTTCCATTCCCCGTCCAAAACAGGCGCTTCGCTGCCGCTCATGCGGTCCATCCGCTGTTCGACTTTGTCTATTCGTGAATGCAGTTCCGCTTCCGATACAGCGACACGCTCTTTCAGGCGGTCTGTTTCCAAACTCGTCCGTTCTATGCGGTGCTCTGCTGTCAAATCTTTCAAAACCGCAATAATAATAGCTGCCAGCAGCGGACTAATCAGCAGAGAAAACAATCCCCAAAGGATAGGACTGCGGCCGCGTCTGCTGGCAAAGTAAGCTACCAACACACAAAATGCAATATATAAAACGACAGACATACTTCCACCTCACTTTTTTCTATATATTCATTATACAAAACACGCTTTTCCTTGTATAGGTGCAATCGACAGGTTTCTGCGGGCTGCTATGAAAAACCCCCTTATCAGCCGGCAGACCAAATAAGAGGGTTGAAAAATCGTTTTTATTTTAAAAGATTATTGTCTGTAAAATAATCAATGCGCATTGCTTTACGTACATCAGCCAATGTCTGATTTGCTTTTTCAGCTGCTTTTGCCGTATTGACGCGAAGCATGTCATATACATCGGGCAGACGTTTTTCCCACGCATGACGGCGTTCACGAATCGGCTGCAATTCTGCCTGCAGTACCTGATTCAGGAATTTTTTAACTTTGACATCGCCCAAGCCGCCGCGCTGATAATGGGCTTTCAATTCATCCAAGCCGCTGTATTCTGGTAAAAATTCAGGGAAGTATTCTGGTTTGCAGAACGCATCCAAATACGTAAATACCGTATTGCCTTCCAAATGGCCCGGATCTTCACGGCGCAAATGCGTCGGGTCCGTAAACATAGACATGATTTTTTTCTGAACAACTTCCGGTTCATCTGATAAATAAATGCAGTTGCCTATGGATTTGCTCATTTTGGCTTTGCCGTCAATCCCCGGCAAGCGAAGGCATGCTTTGTTCTTTGGCAGAATAATTTCCGGTTCTGTCAATGTTTCTCCATAGACGGCGTTAAATTTATGAACAATTTCTTTGCATTGTTCCAACATCGGCAGCTGGTCTTCGCCGACGGGGACAGCGGTTGCCTGAAATGCTGTAATATCTGCAGCCTGGCTGACAGGATAGCAGAAAAAGCCTAAAGGAACGCTGGCTTCAAAGTTTTTTTGCTGAATTTCTGATTTAACAGTCGGGTTGCGCTGCACGCGGGCTACTGTCACAAGATTCATATAGTAAACGGTCAATTCAGGAAGGGCCGGAACCATAGATTGAATAAAAATAGTGGATTTTTCCGGGTCAATGCCGCAGGCCAAATAATCCAAGGCAACCTGCATGACATTCTGCCGTACTTTTTCCGGATGTTCTGCATTATCCGTCAATGCCTGTGCATCGGCAATCATAAAATATAATTCATCATATTCGCCAGAATTTTGCAATGCAACACGTTCCTGCAAAGAACCAACATAATGTCCTACATGAAGATGGCCCGTAGGACGATCACCTGTTAAAATAACTTTTTTCATACCTTGCTCCTTTGTAAAAGCATACCAACATCCATACTATAAAAATATGTCTGGTAAACAGTTTTTCAGTATTCAAATTTTTACATTCTACGTTATAGTTTACGCTTAGATATCCATACCGTCAATATTCGTTTTTCTGAATATACAAAAAAGAATGAGATTGCCGCACGAAGCGTTTCGTCATGATGTACCCCCATTTCTTTCAGCGTTTAAAGCCGGATGTAACGAGTGAATTGACTTGCCTCTGTCCCTCCCCTATAATAAAAGGCGGTAAAAATGACTCTCTGCCAAAAATGCGCAGGATGACAAGGAGTGACTTGATACGATGGATTTTATGAAAGAAGCAATTACAGAATCAGCAAAGAATTTGGAAACCGGACATGGCGGTCCTTTTGGCGCCGTAGTCGTCAAAGACGGCAAAATCGTGGGCCGCGGCCACAATGAAGTCATCAAAAACAATGACCCTACCTGCCACGGTGAAATGCAGGCCATTCGTGATGCCTGCCGCAACCTCGGCACGTATGATTTATCCGGCTGCGACTTGTACACATCTGCGCAGCCCTGTCCAATGTGCCTGTCCGCCATCATTTGGGCCAATATTAAAACCGTATATTACGGCAATACAGCCAAAGATACAGCAGCCATTGGCTTCCGCGATGATTTTATATACCAATTCATTGAAAACGGCTGCCAAAACACGGACGTCTTGTCACTGACCCAGCTGGACCGTGATGAAGCTAATAAAATCTTTGCTGCCTATAAAGCCAAAAATATGACGATTTACTAAGCAGTCTGTATATATACAAGCGTCTGCCATGGTGCCAAGGAGACGTCGTATACAGACAGACCGCAGCAAATAACACAAAAAAAGGAACTGCGCATGTAGAAAATACTTCTTCATGCAGCAGTTCCTTTTTCGTTTAATACCGTCTTTCTTTCATGCGGCGTTCTATATCCCGTTTGGCTTCTTTTTCTGCCAATGCCTGTCGTTTATCATAGAGCTTTTTCCCCGTAACCAGCGCTACGGTCACTTTGACTCGTCCTTTTTTGAAATATAAGTTCAACGGTATCAGCGTATAGCCTTTTTCCTTGATTTTCCCCAATAATTTGGTGATTTCATATCGGTGCATCAACAGCTTGCGGGTCCGCAGCGGGTCATGATTAAACCGGTTTCCTTGGTCATACGGGCTGATATGCATGCCCAGAAGCAGGATTTCACCATTTTCAATGCGGCAGAAACTGTCTTTCAGGTTGACTTTTCCCTGACGCAGTGATTTTACTTCTGTTCCTGTCAAAGCAATGCCTGCTTCATACGATTCATGGATGAAATAATCATGACGGGCTTTGCGATTATCTGTAATATATTTTACACCGCTTGGTGACTTTGCCACTATCTATTCCTCCTATTTTTTCTTAGACTTTCTCCCTTTGCGGCTTTTACTTTTCTTACCGCGTCTCTTTTTATTCAGTTTTTTATCTTTTTTATTTTTTTTGCTCTTTTTGCCGGAGGCAGCACCAGCAAACCAAGTCCGTTTCGATTCTTCTTTTTTACTGCTGTTTTTATGGCGCCGTTCTGCGCTGACAGCCATCATATGCTGCAAATCACTGAGGGATTCGACGACACCGGGAACAAAGTCAATTTCACATTTTTCGGTATTGACTTTTGCCAGCGTGACTTCCATCGGGTCGCCCAGCCGGAATATTTTGCCGCTGTGCTGGCCGCGCATCGTATAAGTCGCTTCATCGAATACATATACATCATCTGTCAACAGAGAAATGTGCACCAATCCCTCGATACCGTTTTCCAGTCCGACAAATAAACCAAATGACGTAATGCCGGTAATCCGAGCCGGGAAAGGCTGTCCGATAAACGGCAGCATGTACTGCGCTTTTTTCAAATCATCGGTTTCCCGTTCCGCTTCTACAGCAATCCGTTCGCGCGAGCTGGCCTGATCTGCTGCAATCGTATGATACGACAAGGACATCTGCGCCTCTTCTTCGGTCAGTTTTCCTTTTTGCTGATACTGGCGAATCAAGCGGTGAACCATCAAATCCGGATAGCGGCGAATCGGCGAAGTAAAATGCGTATAGCATGCCGATGCCAAGCCAAAATGACCGGCGTTGTTGGTCGAATAGCGTGCCTGCTGCATAGACCGCAGGGCTATTGTCTGGACGACAGCTTCTGCATTGGTTCCTTTGGAAAGTGTCAAAAGTTTTTGGAAATCCGCTGGTTTGACTTCATCTCCCGTCGGTACCGGCAGCGAAAACGTCGATAAAACAGTCCGCATCATTTCAAGGCGTTCCGGTTCGGGTACTTCATGAATCCGATATACAGAAGGATTTTCGCTGTCCCGCAAATATGAAGCCACTGTTTCATTGGCAATCAGCATGGATTCTTCTACGATTTGTTCGGCAATCGTCCGTTCCCGTTTTTCCAGCCGCAGCGGCGTACCTTCCGGGTCGAGAATAATTTTGTATTCCGGGAAATCAAAATCAATGGCGCCGCGGCGAAGGCGCATTTGTTTGAGAATCTGCGCCAGTTCCTGCAAATTCCGCAGCATAGGCATAAAGGCCTGCAAATCGTCCGGTATAATATCATCCAGCAATGCTTTTTTGATTTCTTTATAATTGCAGCGCCGTTTGACTTGAATGACTGCCGGGCCGATATCGGATTTGATCACACGGCCTTCTTTGTCAATTTCCATGACACAGGTCATGGAATAGCGGTCTTCTCCGGCATTCAGGCTGCAGATGCCATTGGACAGCACCGTCGGCAGCATAGGAATAACCCGATCTACCAAATACACGCTTGTACCGCGGGCATACGCTTCTTGGTCAATGACCGAGTTGGGCTTGACATAGTAGCTGACATCGGCAATATATACGCCCAGGCGGAAATTGCCGTTCGGCAGTTTGACAACGTCAATGGCGTCATCTAAATCTTTAGCATCTTCGCTGTCAATGGTAATGAGCTGACGATCCCGATAATCACGACGGCCTGCTTCCATGGTCACATTCATGTTGATTTTTTCTGCCGCTTTTTGGACGTCTTCCGGGAAAGCAAAAGGCAGGCCGTGACGGGCCATAATGACTTTAATGTCCAAATCTTTGTCGCCGTCGTACCCAAGTATTTCGGTAATTTCCCCTTCTGCCTTTCGTCCGTCTGCCGGCCATTTGGTAATCGTGACGAGAACGCGGGCACTGCTGCGCGCATTAGCCGTTTTGTCCAGCGGAATATAGATATCTTCCCGAATCCGTTCATCATCAGGGCGAACAAATCCGTACCGCTTTTCTCTTTCAAACGTGCCGACCAGCGTTTTGTTGGCTCGTTCGACGATGCTGACAATTTCACCTTCCTGTTTATGACGGCCGCTGCCGTTTTGGATAATCCGAACTGTAACTTTATCGTTGTTCATGGCAGTATGGCGATTTTGTTCTGCAATATATACGTCTTCTTTTAAATCTTCACTGAGGACGAAGCCAAACGTCGCTGTATAGCCTTTATATATGCCAATAATTTCCTGTGGATTTTTTAACGCTGTATACCGTTCTCCTGCTACTCTCATGAGTTTTCCACTCCTTACTAGTTCATCAAAGGTTTCAAATAGTGATGCCAGCCGAGAGCCTGTGAGACAGAGTCGTTCTGCACAGTCTTCAACTGTAATGCCGGATGATTCTATACTGCATAGTTCTATTATATCATGAGAGAGTTGTAAATCCATTAGTTTCCTCCAAAGAAAAACACGAGAGTGTATGTATTAGTTATGAAAAAAGCCTGCGACAATGCCGCAGGCTACTACATTTCCATTAAAACGTATGCATCAATCTGCCTAAAATCAGTGTCAAAACTGCAAAAACAATCGACAGGACAATAGTCAGTTTGGATAATAACGCATCCATGCCGCGGGCACGGCTGCCAAATAAATCTTCTGCACCGCCGCCAAAGCCGGCTCCCATCCCCTGGGTCTTGCTTTTTTGCGCTACAACGACGCCAATAATCAGCAATGCCAAAATAACGTCTATGATTTCCAATACAGTAATCACGCTAATCCTCCTCACAAAACACACTTAACAGTACTATTGTACACTTATTTACCTTTTCTATCAATAGGTTCTTTCTTATTTTCATCATTCCGTGTTTCCAAATACCGTTCCAGTTTGCGTTTGACCCGCTGTAAGGCATTGTCGATGGATTTGACGTGACGATGCAGTTCCTTAGACATTTCATTATAGGATTTGCCGTCTAAATAGGCTGTCAGGACCTGCCATTCCAAATCACTGAGGATTTCATTCATTTTTAATTCTATATCAGCAAATTCTTCACGGCTGATAACCAGTTCTTCCGGGTCGCTGACACGAATGCCGGCCAGGATATCTTGGAGTGTCCGGTCGGATTCTGTTTCATAAATCGGCTTATTGAGAGACACATACGAATTGAGCGGAATATGTTTTTGTCTTGTTGCCGTTTTGATAGCCGTAATAATCTGCCGGGTAATGCAGAGTTCGGCAAAAGCGCGAAAGGATGACAATTTGTCACCGCGGAAATCCCGCGTCGCTTTGTATAGGCCAATCATGCCTTCTTGTATAATATCATCGCGGTCCGCACCTACGAGAAAATATGCCCGTGCTTTGGATTTGACGAAGTTTTTGTATTTATTGACAATATATTCTGTCGCTTCTTCATCATGTTCCTGCTGGGCAAGACGGACGATTTCTTCATCCGTCATGGCTGCAAAGCGGGTCGTAGGCGAAACTGCGCATGGTGCTTCTGCCTGCATAGTTTATACCTCTATTATTTTGATCTGCGAATTTTTTCTAATTTTCGCAATACATCTTCATTTTTTACGCGATACACCACTTCATTGCGGTGGTTTCCCTCTTTTAACACATTGCGGTGGTCGTACGCAGCCACTTCCTTTTTAGTCCGTTCTACGTCTTCAGCCAGTTCCCGTGCAGGAATGCGGTAAGCACCGCTGCCAAGAACTTGATTTTGTTCGGCACCGTCTGACGTCGCTACATACACAATGCGTTTATCATTCCGATGGGCATACACAATACTTTCGATGCGGCTGTCTGCCGTTTCTTCCTTATCTGTAAAAATAACTTCACAGTCTCTGCCGATGCGCATGCTCTTTTCTGTTTCTTCCGTGTACATGGCATCAAACACTAGCATGAGCTTGTATCCCTTGGCTTTGCCATAGCTTGCCATCGTATCGATTAATTTTTCACGCGCATGTTCCAGCGATTGATCTGCCAGTTTTTTTAGCTTCGTCCAGGCAAAGATAATATTGTAGCCATCAACAATCATCAAATCTTTCATGGCTGCACCGCCTGCCGCTGGCGAACGACTTCATACATCAGAAGAGCTGCTGCAACAGACGCATTCAGGGAATTGACATGCCCAAACATTGGAATCTGTACGAGAACATCACAGGTTTCTTTGACCAGATGGGAAATGCCCCGGCCTTCACTGCCAATAACGAGGACAACCGGTTCCGTCAGCGAACTGTGGAAGTAATCTGTGTCGCCGTCCATATCTGCACCAATGACCCAAAAGCCTTGTTTTTTCAGCTTTTTGAGGGTCTGGGCAATGTTGCCAATCTGCACGATAGGCATATATTCTATCGCTCCGGCCGATGTTTTGCCTACAGTTTCATTGATAGGCGCACTGCGGCGCTTTGGCAAAAGAACGGCATCAGCGCCGGCACATTCTGCCGTACGCACAATAGCGCCTACATTGTGCACATCTTCAATACCGTCAAGCAGTACCAAAAACGGTACTTTCCGTGCGGCTTCCACATCAGCCAGCACGTCTGTCAAGTCAGCAAAGGCCACAGGAGCTGCAAACGCAATGACGCCCTGGTGCCGATTACCCGGTGCGACGTGGTTTAAAATTTTGGGCGGCACGTATTCAATCAGAATATCTTTTTCCCGTGCCATGTCTTGTATGCGCTGCAGCGGCGGAGCGTCATTGCCGGCAGCAAGATAGATTTTGGTAATAGACCGGCCTGCCCGCAGTGCTTCTGTCACACTGTTACGGCCTGTAATGATGCTTTCCGTACTCATAATTTACACCTTTTCCCCATGTTTAGCAGCACAATACTGCTTTGTATACGTATAAATCTGCGTCATCAGCTCGGCCAGCCGTTCTTGGCGGTCAGCCATGACGCAGTAACCTACTAAGGCTTCCAAGGCCGTACTGTCATGATATTCTGCAACAGACGCACTCTTAGGAGCCTGTGAATAGGCATTGCGCGCCCGCTGGCATACGGCTTTTTCTTCTCCGGACAATCCGTCTTTGAGCTGCCGGTACACATAGGCCTGCACTTGGGCTGATACAAATTCTGCTGCCAGCAGATGCAGTACCTGCACATTGGGAATTGCCGTATCTACCAAGCGGCGGCGCATATGCAGCGAATAGTACGCATCTCCGACAAAGGCCAGTGTAATCGGGTCCAGCCGGGAAGCGTCCTGCTGCGGCACATCCAGCCGCTGCCCGTTGGCAAATGCCGTATATGCTCTTTTTTTTAATGCCTGCAGTTGTTTAAATTTCACTTTTTCCAGCGCGCTCCCTGCGGTGAATCTTCAATCGTAATGCCCAAGGCCGATAATTTGTCACGAATGGCGTCTGCCAAGGCATATTGTTTTTGTTTGCGGCATTCCTGACGAATTTCCAAAATAGCCTGCATTAAATCATCATAATCCTTGCTGCTTGCATCTGCTTTTTGGCCGCTCCAGCGTTCTTCCAAAATACCTAAAATATCTGTCATCGTCTTGAAAATGCGTTTGACTTCAGACACTGCAGAAGAATCTACAGGTACGCCAGTATTGACAACCGCGTTTTTATAAATATTGACGTTTTTCGCCAAATCAAACATAGCCGCACTTGCCAGCGCCGTATTAAAATCATCACACATCGCTTCTTCAAACGCTTCTTCATCTTTCTTGGCGATGTCGAGAAGCTGTTTAGCTTCTTCAGACTTGGCGCCTGCCGGCATATCCAGCAGTTCCAATACGTTGTCAATCGCCGTACCAAGACGTTCGAGGCTGCGTGTCATTTCTTCCAAACGTTCATCGCTGAAGTCCAACGGGCTTCTGTAATGGTTGGAAATAAGGAAGAAACGAAGGGCATCGGCACTATAATGAGCCAATACGTCTTTGACGAGGAAGAAATTGTTTAACGATTTACTCATTTTTTCCGAATTAATGGTAATAAATCCATTGTGCAGCCAATATTTGACCATCGGTTTCTTGCCGGTAAAGGCTTCAGACTGCGCAATTTCATTTTCATGATGCGGGAAAATGAGGTCACTACCGCCGCCATGAAAATCAAATGTATCTCCCAAGTATTTATTGCTCATGGCAGAGCATTCAATATGCCATCCCGGACGGCCTTTGCCCCAAGGGCTGTCCCACGACGGTTCTCCCGGTTTGGCACCTTTCCAAAGCGCAAAATCCATCGGGTTATGTTTGCGGTCATCTACTTCAATACGGGCACCGGCCATCATATCATCCAAGCTGCGGCCGCTTAATTTGCCGTAATCTGCAAATTTTTCTACGCTGTAGTATACGTCATGGTCAATGACATAGGCATAGCCTTTGTCAATCAGCGTCTGTACCATGTTGATAATTTCTTCCATGTGTTCTGATACACGAGGATATTTATCGGCACGGCGAATATGCAGTTTGTCCATGACATCAAAGTAGGAAGCAATGTAGCGGTTGGAAATCGTATCCCATGTTACGCCTTCGCCATTTGCCGCATTGATAATTTTATCATCTACATCCGTAAAGTTTTGGATGTGCGTAACTTCATATCCTAAATGTTCCAAGTACCGTTTGATGACATCCCACGTAACAAACGGACGGGCATTGCCCATGTGTGAATGGTTGTAAGGTGTGATGCCGCAGACGTACATTTTGACTTGTCCCGGCGTAACCGGTACGAACGTTTCTTTTTTACGAGTTAAGGTGTTATACACTTTTAGTTCTCTCATGCTGTACCTCCTATGTTATAAAAAAAGGCCACCATCCCTTTGACAGAGACGGTGGCCCGTGGTTCCACTCTGTTTTTATGGCACTGCCATAATCTCAAAGCACGTAACGGGTGCTGCCGAACCAGATTACTAACCTTCACCTGGCCTGCTCACAAAGGCAATTATTGCAGTTTCTGCTGTATAGACAAGTTCTCAGCTTTTGCCTGTCCTCTCTGTAAGGCTCATCTGCAATTCAATTTTGGTCATTGCATTTATCTACATAATAGAGTGTATTATGTACTATGTGTTATTTATAGTAACGAATAATTCTCAATCTGTCAAGGTTTTTATTTGTTCAGCAAGCCGCTCTGCTGCAAGCGTGCCAATACCTTTTCGCGGCCCATAAGGGCGACGATGACATTGAGATCCGGACCGTGCATCACACCGGTAACAGCTACGCGGATAGGCATGTAAACAAATTTGCCTTTTACCTTCAAGCCCTTTTGAATTTTCTTAAAGAGCGGCTGTACCGTATCAGCTGTTACTTCATCCAACGCAGCCAATTCATCATAGAACATCGTTAAGACAGCCGGGGCCGTTTCTTCGTGGAGAACAGCAGCTGTTTCTTCATTTTCCGGTGCAAAGTCATCGGTAAAGAAGACCTTGGCCGCATCGACAATCTGTGCGCCATACTGTACATGTTCACGCATAGCCCATACCATGTCTTTAAGCCACTGCATTTCTGCTGCATCCGGATTTTGGGACGCATACCCAGCCTGCTGCAAATGAGGCAGGCAAACAGCCAGTAACTGATCCGCATCCAGCTGCTTCATATAATGGAAGTTAATCCAGTTAAGTTTTTCAATATCGAAAACTGCCGGGTTTTTGGCAACGCGGTCCAGTGTAAACTGCTGAATCAATTCATCGCGGCTGAAAATTTCTTGGTCGCTGTTCGGTGTCCAGCCCAAAAGGCCCAAGAAATTGACCAATGCATCCGGCAAATAGCCGGCATCCCGATACTGCTGTACAGAAGTAGCACCGTGACGTTTACTCATTTTCTTTTTATCTGCGCCGAGAATCAGCGATACATGAGCAAATTTAGGTACATCAAATCCTAATGCATGATATAACACAATCTGGCGCGGCGTATTGGAAAGATGTTCTTCTGCGCGGATAACGTGCGTAATGTGCATCAAGGCATCATCAATGACTACACAGTAATTGTAAACAGGAATACCGTCGGATTTAACAATGACGAAATCGCCGACTTTATTAGAATCAAACGTAACGTGGCCGCGTACCAAATCATCGACTTCCAGCGTTTCATTTTTCGGCGTTGCAATACGAATAACGTACGGACGGCCTTCTTTCAAATATTGTTCTACTGTTTCTTTGGGAAGATGGCTGCATTTGCCGCTGTACACCGGTGTTTCGCCTTTTTTCAGCTGTTCTTCTTTTTCAGCATCCAATTCTTCCGGCGTGCAGAAACAGTAATAGGCTTTGCCTTCTGCTAGCAGCTTTTCTGTATATTTTTTATAGATTTCCAACCGTTCGGTTTGACGATACGGGCCATCCGGACCGCCGACGTCAATCCCTTCATCCCAGTTAATGCCGAGCCATTTCAAAGCTTCTTTGATGTTTTCTTCCGATTCACTGGTAGAACGTTTTCTGTCTGTATCTTCAATACGAACGACAAATTTGCCGCCTGTATGTTTAGCAACTAAGTAATTGAACAGTGCCGAACGAGCACCGCCAATATGAAACGGACCAGTAGGACTGGGAGCAAAACGAACGCGAACTTCCTGTGACATGAAAAATTCCTCCTAAATATTTCTGTATTTAAGTACCATAGCGGCTGCCTGCGCGGCCATTCCTTCTTCCTGGCCGACAAAGCCCAGCCGTTCTGTCGTCGTAGCTTTGACGGAAACGGCCGAATTGTCTATCTGCAGGGCCTTGGCAATATTGCGAATCATTTGAGGCACATATTCTTTAATTTTCGGACGCTGTGCCAATAAGGTAACGTCCACATTAATAATCCGGCAACTGTTTTCGATTAAAATCTGCCGTACTTTTTCCAGCAGCGTGACACTGGATATATTTTTAAACTTTGCATCTGTATCCGGGAAATAGGTTCCAATATCCTTGAGCCCGGCCGCACCGAGCAGTGCATCCATGACTGCATGAATCAATACATCGGCATCAGAATGTCCTGCCAGCCCTCTGTCAAACGGCACTTCGACGCCGCCTAAGATAAGCTTGCGGCCTTTGGTCAGCGGATGTACATCATAGCCGCTGCCTACGCGATGCTCTGTAGGCCCATTGAGATAAAATTCCAAAATAGGGACATCATCCATCGTCGTCACTTTATGATTGCGTTCATCCCCCTGCAGGAGAACGATTTTTTTCCCCATCGCTTCGACCAAGGAGGCATCATCCGTGCCGCTGATGTGATGTTTTTTAGCATATTCATGGGCCGCTATCAGTACATCGCGCCGAAAAATCTGCGGCGTCTGTGCTGCAACCAGCCGGCTGCGCTCCAATGTACGTACGGTCTGCGCTCCCTGTGCGTCTGCACACTCTCGCTCTTTCACCGTATCCTTAACAGGAATGGCGTAAATAGCTGCCTCCGCTTGTTCCATGACGGCAGCTGCATTGTCATACCATTCCGGGCCGGCATACGGACGGGAACCATCCTGTACCATGACGACATCCGCATCGGCACTGGTTGCCATCAGGCCATTGTATACGGAATCTTCCCGCTCTGCGCCGCCTAAGGCAAAACGGACCGGCTTAGCCGGATGCAGTGACGCTACCATCGCGGCAATATCATCATGATCGCATTCTGCATTCACAATGACAACTTCATCTACCTTGGAAGCAGCAAAGACATGAAGCAGCGTGTGCGCCAGCACAGGCTTGCCGCACAACGGATAAAACAACTTATTTCGTTCATATCCAAAACGTCGGCCTGAACCAGCGGCTACAACGATAACAGATACTTTCAACAAATTCACCTACTCATCTGCAATTTTTACAAAAATCATACGTCCTGCCGATGTCTGCAGCACAGATGTCACCGTTACAGGCACTGTTGAACCAATATATTTTTGGCCGTTTTCAACTACAATCATCGTGCCGTCATCCAAATACGCAATGCCCTGATTTTCTTCCTTCCCTGATTTGACGATGAGAACTTCCATTTGCTCGCCGGGAATCCGGGCCGGTTTTAGGGCATTTGCCAGGTCATTGATATTCAACACGACAACACCCTGAAGGGCTGCTACTTTATTTAAGTTGTAATCATTGGTTACTACTTTGGCATTGATTTTACGGCCTAAACGCACTAATTTGGAATCTACGCCCTGTACATCATCAAAATCATCACTAATGATGCGGACTTCAACATAATTATCTTCCTGCATTTGCTTTAAAATATCCAGCCCGCGGCGGCCTTTGTTTCGTTTCAGCAAATCTGAAGAATCAGCGATAAGCTGCAGTTCTTCAAGCACGAACACAGGCACCAACAACGGTCCTTCCAAAAATCCCGTACTGCAGATTTCTGCAATACGTCCATCAATAATAGAGCTTGTATCCAAAAGCTTGCCGGAAAAGTCTGTATCTGCATGCTTGTGTGCAGCGGCTGCCGTTTCTTTGTTTTGCTTTCCAATGCGAAGAGCTCCTACAAGGCCAATAATATCATTTCGCTTGCGGATAGCAATACTCATCCCGGCATAGCCAAAAATAATGCTGAACACAATAGGACCATACGCACCTATAATAGGCAGTCGGGCAAACGCCAATCCTATTAAATTAGCAATTATGAGTCCAAAAAGCAAACCTAGCGTTCCGACTATCAAATCCTGGCTTTCAAAATCATTTAATCCTATTTCAATTCGTTCAATAGCTTTCCAAATCAGCCGCAGTACAAAAGGCGATATAATATATCCCAGCAGAAGGCCCAGTACAACACCTATGATATAGGCAATAACGGTCAGCAGCGTCGTGCCAAAAATACTGCCGTGGAATATTTCTCCTTCGATTTCTGCACTAAAATACGGTGTAGTAACGATTTGGTCGGCAATCATGACAAAGGCCACTGCCATAATCAGCATGATAATCCCCTTCATGATATTATCCGCAATCTTGCCGCCATTAAACTTTTTTGTTTTTTTGTCTTTTCCAAATTCTTTCGTACCAGATTCGTGCAAATTATCCATACCGAACGCACCTCCTTTACATACTGAATTGTATTGTCATAACTATATAACTATATCACATTTTATCTGTATAAACCATATAAAAAGCGAAAACTGCCGTAAAATTCACCATACTTTTACAGAAACGACTACCTAGCAGCAGAGGATGCGAAAGCCTTTTCAATCGCTTCCTGCAGCGTAGATACACAGATAATACGTCCACTGCCTATTTCTTTTGCAGGCACATCGTCTTGATTGCCTTTGGGGATTATAAACGATTGAAACCCTAATTTGGCCGCTTCCTTGACGCGGCGCAGCGCATGGGGCACGCGGCGGATATCGCCCGTAAGGCCGACTTCTCCCATTACAACGGTACGGCTGTCCATCGACACATCCCGCAGGCTGGAATATACTGCCAGGGCAATCGGCAAATCTGCTGCCGTTTCCGTAATACGCAGTCCGCCGACGACGTTAATATATACATCCTGTGTACCTAACGGTATGCCTACCCGCTTTTCCAAGACAGCCAATAAAATAATCAGCCGGTTATAGTCCATACCGGAAGCCGTCCGACGCGGCACAGGAAACACAGAATGAGTCGTTAGAGCCTGTATTTCTCCCAACAGCGGACGCATGCCGTCCATGACAGCGGCAATCGCAGAGCCGGCCTGATTCGCTGCCCGTTCAGCCAGCAGCATTTGCGAAGGATTGGCCAATTCTGCCAATCCTTGTTCATTCATCGTAAACAGCCCGGATTCATTGGTCGAACCAAATCGGTTTTTGATGCCTCGCAGTACGCGGAACTGGTAATTGCGTTCACCTTCAAAATACAGCACGACATCTACCATATGCTCCATCATCCGCGGCCCGGCAATCGTCCCTTCTTTGGTCACATGGCCGATGACAATGACTGGAATCGTTTCGGTCTTGGCAAACGTCATCAGCCGGCTCGTCCCTTCACGAATTTGACTCAGACTCCCTGGCGTACCGTCTGCTTCGCTGCTGTACATCGTTTGAATCGAGTCTACAACCAACAGTGCCGGACGCAGGCGCCGGGCTTCCTGCAAAACAGCATCCAACGACGTATCTGCCTGGATAATCAAATTCGCCGCATCAATGCCCAGCCGCTGGGCACGCATTTTAATCTGTCCTGCCGATTCTTCGCCGGAACCGTAAAGAACCGTCCCCGCCGTTTTACATACAGCCGCCGCTGCCTGCAAGACAATCGTGGACTTTCCGATTCCCGGGTCGCCGCTCAACAGGATTAACGCCCCCGGCACAATGCCGCCGCCCAAAACACGATCCAATTCGCCAATACCGGTTACAATGCGTGTCATCTTTTCCATGGCAATATCCTGCAGTGAAGATGGTTTGGTACCTTCTCCGCTTCGCTGCATACTGCGGCTTCCTTTCGGCGCTTCTGCTACTTCCTCTTCTTCTGTCATCGTGTTCCATTCACCACACTGCGGGCATCTTCCCAGCCAACGGCTTGAGACGCTGCCGCAGTTTGAACATACATAGCGTGTTTTTCGTTTGGCCATTCTGTATTTCTCCTTTATATAACTATAATATGACTATCACTGCTGCCTTTGCTGGGCCAACTGCTGCCAATACGCTGCCAACTCTTCATTGGGGGCCACGCCTTCACCTGCCGCATAGGCATGAGCCAGATTTTTCATTCCCTCAATATAGCCGGCTGCTGCAGACAAAGAAAACCAGTACACGGCCTGCGGTAAATCCTGCGGCACGCCGCGGCCGTCCCGATACAGCTGCCCCAAATTATTTTGTGCCGGTCCATCGCCAGCCAGCGCCGCTTTTTCATACCATACCGCAGCCTGCTGTTCATCTTTGGCTACACCCCAGCCCATTTCATATAAGTATCCTAAATTATTTTGCGCAATAAAGCTGCCCTGCTCCGCTCCTTTATGATACCAGTAAGCAGCTTTGGAATAATCCTTCTCTCCCGTATAGCCAAACTGATACATGATGCCCGTATTGCACTGACCGTCTGCATCACCGTGCAGGCCGGCCCGCTGATACCAATACAGGGCTTTTTCATAATCCTGCGGCACACCCCAGCCTGTTTCATATAAATGGCCCAGATTATTTTCTGCCGGTCCATACTCCTTTCTCGCAGCACACTGATACCAATACACCGCTTTGGCAGCATCTGCAGCAACGCCTAAGGCATGTTCATACTGATATGCCAAATTATACTGGCCGGTGACATCGCCGTGATGCGCTGCCATGCTGTACCAATAGGCGGCTTTGACATATGTTTGTTCTTCATTTTCTTCTGCTGAAAAGAAATACCAATCGCCAAGTTTGCACTGCGCATCTGTACTGCCTGCAAACGCATCTTTTTCCAATTCGCTCATCGGTTCATCCATGATAATCTGTTCCCTTCTTAGTCTTATGGAAATTATACCAATAAGAAAGATATTCAACAAGAGTTTTTCAGATTTTATCTTTTGTCCTATTGACTTTTTGACTTTTATTAGTATAATGATAATTGAGATTAGGCAAACAGCCACTCACCCAATATATTACATAAGAAAACGTACCTGTAAGTAAGGAGGTCTTAATTATGGGAAATGAAAAATACACGCAAAAGGTAATTGATGCGTTTCAAACGGCGCAGCAAATTGCAGCTTTGCATTACAACCAGGAAATCACTTCCGTTCACATGCTCATGGGGCTTGTGAAAGAACCTAAAGGATTACTGGATACGATTTTTAAAGAATGTCATACAGACGTCCCCATGCTCCAAGCCCGCTTGGAACAACTTTTAAAAAAGATTCCGTCCGTTAAAGGCCAAAGCCAGTTGTCGATGGCTACGGAAATGGTTCGTGTCATCGGTAAAGCACAGCAGCTGGCCGATGCCATGCATGATGAATACATCAGCACGGAACATCTCCTCATGGGCATTGTCGAAGAAAGCGACGAACCAGTCCAATCGCTGTGCCGTGAATTTGGCTTGAACAAAGACAAAATCATGAGTACGATCAAAGCCAACCGTAAAGGCAGCGTCAACAACGACAACCCGGAAGATAATTACAAAGCCTTGGAAAAATACGGCCGTGACCTGACGGCTGCTGCCCGTCAAAATAAAATTGACCCGGTTATCGGCCGTGATGATGAAATCCGCCGGACTGTAGAAATCCTGTCCCGCCGCCGCAAAAACAACCCTGTTTTAATCGGTGAACCTGGCGTCGGCAAAACAGCCATCGTTGAAGGTCTGGCCCGCCGTATTGTTGCCGGCGATGTACCGGAATCGTTAAAAAACAAAACCCTCTATTCGTTGGATATGGGCTCGTTAATTGCCGGTGCAAAATACCGTGGTGAATTTGAAGAACGACTCAAATCTGTATTGAACGAAATTGCCAAATCAGACGGCCAAATTCTTCTTTTCATCGATGAAATTCACACCGTCGTCGGTGCCGGTGCTTCCGAAGGGTCTATGGATGCCGGAAACATTTTAAAACCGATGCTGGCCCGCGGTGAACTCCGCTGCATCGGGGCAACAACCTTGAACGAATATCAAAAATACATTGAAAAAGATGCCGCATTGGAACGCCGTTTCCAGCCAGTCATGGTCAACCAGCCTTCTGTCGAAGATACCATTACCATTCTCCGTGGCTTGAAAGAACGGTATGAAGTCCATCATGGCGTCCGTATCCGTGATAAAGCCTTAGTCGCTGCTGCTGTTTTGTCTGACCGTTATATTTCTGACCGTTTCCTGCCGGATAAAGCCATTGACTTAGTCGATGAAGCAGCCGCAAAACTTCGGACCGAAATCGAATCGATGCCGACTCCGATTGACGAACTGCGCCATAAAATCATGCAGCTGGAAATCGAAGAACAATCCCTCAATAAAGAAACAGACGATGCGTCTAAAGAACGTCTGGCCAAAATCACGGAAACCAAAAATGAATTAAAAGAAAAAGAAAGTACTTTGAAAGCACAATGGGATAAAGAAAAACAATCCATTCTCCGTACCCAGGCAATCAAGAAGGAAATCGATTCGGTAAAAAGCCAGATGGAACAAGCCGAACACAACTACGACCTGGCCAAAGCTTCTGAATTGAAATACGGCAAACTGCCGGAATTACAGCAGAAATTGAAAGACCAGGAAGCGTATCTGGCAGAACACCAAGATTCTCAACTCTTAAAAGAAGAAGTCGGCGAAGAAGACATTGCACAGGTCGTCAGCCGCTGGACCGGCATCCCCGTTACCAAAATGATGACAGGCGAACGGGAAAAACTGCTCCACCTCGACGAAACACTGCATCAGCGTGTTGTCGGCCAGGATAAAGCAGTCCAAGTCGTCAGCGATGCTATTATCCGTGCCCGTGCCGGTATCAAAGACCCGAATCGTCCGATTGGTTCATTCATCTTCCTCGGCCCAACAGGTGTCGGCAAAACAGAACTTGCCAAAACGCTGGCTGAATCCCTCTTTGATGATGAACGCAATATTATTCGTATCGATATGTCTGAATACATGGAAAAACATACGGTATCCCGCTTAATCGGGGCTCCTCCGGGATACGTTGGCTACGATGAAGGCGGTCAGTTGACCGAAGCCGTTCGCCGTCGTCCGTACAGCGTTATCCTGTTGGATGAAATCGAAAAAGCTCATCCGGATATCTTCAACGTACTGCTGCAGATTCTGGATGATGGCCGTCTGACCGACGGGAAAGGCCGTGTCGTCAACTTCAAGAACACCATTATCATCATGACCAGTAACTTGGGTTCTCACGAAATTTTGGAATCCAAAGATTATGATGAAGCCAATAAAAAAGTTCGTGATTTGCTCAAACAATACTTCCGTCCGGAATTTCTCAACCGTGTCGATGATATTGTCGTCTTCAAGGCACTCCAAAAAGAACAAGTCAAAGATATTGCTTCTATTCTTTTGGAACGTCTTGGCAAACGTTTGGAAAAACAAGTCAAAATCCATCTTACTTGGACAGACAATGCACTTCAGGCGTTGGCCGATCAAGGCTTCAACCCGCAGTTTGGTGCCCGTCCGCTCCGCCGCTTGATTACTCATACAGTAGAAACAGCCCTGAGCCGTGACATCATTGCCGGTACTGTTCGTGAGGGCGATACAGTTTCCATCGACTTCGACGGTAACGAATTCACTTTCACGCCAATGCGTCCGCATGAAGCATAACAGGTGTTAATTTTTCAGAAGGGTGCATGATGCTTTTCGCCATCATGCACTCTTCTTTTTTATATTATGTTACATCTGAGGTTACAAGTTAAAAAAATATTCCCGTTGTATCACAGTACTATTGCAAACTACGAACCAAAGGGGCTGTCGCACATAATTGTGCGATGGCCTCTTTTTTGTATGCAAAAATATCATAATAAAACAAAAATCCCGGACTGTAAAAAGCCCGGGATTGCGCGTAAAATAGAGTTATGAACACACTATACACGCACGTCAATTATACAACATGGGAAGCTCCTTATCAACTCTCACTTCCTTTAA
>CAVKEA010000050.1:0-20459 GCA_963655305.1 bacterium | reverse complement strand
CTTTTTATGTTTTCTTCAATGCATTAAAGATTTCCCACAATTATTTTACACTAACCTTATTTTTTCTTGAAAATCTTCGACAACATTTCATCAGTGCCGCGTCTGAGCATACCGCCGGCGACGTTTTCATCACTGCGTTTTCTGTCTTCTACAATAGACGCAATCACCTGACCTGTATGAATATCATAGATGTCGTATTTTATTTTCATGTACGCATAATATGCATCATACGGCGCAACCCAGCGATGCCGCCGTTCCGGCCGACGCAGTGTTTGTTTGTGCCCGTTCTTATCAATGTACTCATAGTCCACATATTCCGTATATTCTTCATAATGTCCCTCAACGCGTGACTTCGTCGTGCCGTATAATTGTATCACAGCGCGCAGTTCCACGACTTTGGGTATGGTATTTTTCTGTTGGTCATAGACATACGCCGGTACCGTGCGGTCATCCTGAATCGTCTTCTTTTTCTTGCCTCCTACGGTATACAGCGCCTGCATGACTTCATCTTCTGCGCCATCGGTATGTGTAAAGTTGTCCCAAGGTTCTGCTGCAGTATCTTCAATAGACGTGACACGTATTTCTGTTACCTGACTCAAATCATATGCCGGATCTGTATACGGGTCCGCTGCCCATACGGCAGCACTCATGCAAACCATGCAAATCGTCATCCCTATCGTTTTTTTTGTTTCACCCCTTATTGGATACTTCCTATGCCTTTTTACACAGTTTATCAAAAACATGTTCTGTACTGCGCCGCAAATCACCGGATTCCCACGCACTGGAAAATCCGCTTGAAACTTCATTTTCCAAGAGAGAACCGATTAATTCCCCTGTATGTATATCATAGACATCATATTTAATCTTCATGTGCGACTCTGTCCACGTACCCATTTGACTTTCTTTTCCGGTTTAGAGCCGATCTGTTTATTGCCGTATTTATCATAATAGACAAATTTCTTCATTTCCGTATATTCTCGATAGTATCCTTCTCTTTTCCCTGTTGCATATCCATACAGCTTAATCGTACTCACATGGTATGTATTTAATCTTCCATCTTTTTTCCGCCATGCAGGGTTGTTAGCGTAGTCTTATCCTGATGGTATGCTGGCGATGCAATATCTAATGCATCCTGATGGGATATACCCTCGATTCCTAATAGATCTATCAAAAAATCATACATTAAATCGTTTGTCCAATAGGCCTCTTTATGAGATTCCATCGTTTGGACAGTTCCTGGATTCGTCCGCATAAATAAATCTGATACATGTACCAAAAAGGGAATACGAGCCATCGTCCATGAAAATTTTGTACTTTCATGGGATGCATTATGTTCCACGTCTTCGCCATGATCGGAAAAATAAATGAATGCTTTAAAATCAGGGATTTCTTTTACCCGATTATAGATACACTGTAATACAAAATCATTATACAATACACTATTGTCATATTCATCAATACGGGGCGTACCGCCAGTAAATGTTTGAAAGGCACGCGGATAGCGGTCTTGATATGAGCCGTGACATCCCATGAGATGTAGTATAATAAGCACATTACTTCCAGGCTGAATGTCAGGAATATAATCTGCTAATTTTTCATCATATACACTCGTTTTAGTTTGTTCTCCTACATTTTCATTCAACCATATTTCATGATCTGCTGTAGAAGCTATCTCAGCTATCGGCGTATCCCAAGCTCCATATTTTTGCTGATTGCTAATCCAATATGTAGTATATCCGGCAGCTTTTGCCGTTTCCATAATAGAGTATGCATTCGTTAAATTAATCTGATTATATTGATTTTTTTCACTCAGCGCATACGTTAAAACAGGTACTGTATGCGTATGATTTGAATAGGCATGAGAAAATACAATCGTACCTTTTTCTTTGGCAAATGACGTCAGCCATGGTGTTGTTTCCTTAGAATAGCCATATACCTGCATATGATCTCTTGTTTCTGATTCCCCTATAACGACTACATATACGCCGCCTTGATTTGGCACTATATATACGTTATGCAGTAATGCCAATCTTTGCTTTCGAAGTTCGGTAGCATATCTATATTCACGATAGCTTTGCAGCGTCTGCATCGTTGTCTTGACTAATGCATAAGGATAAAATTGTTCCACATTATATACTACAACTCGCAAAGATGCCAACAAAACTATCATACTAATAGCAATAATTCGTTTGTGCTTCCCTGTATCGGTTTGTATCGTCTGATAATATAAGAGGACATGATGAGGAAGTGATAAGCCATGGAATACCTTAACCAAAAGTCCGCACAGTATAATCATGCTAAGAATACTTATTCCCCATAATAGGATTCCCCTATCATGCAAATATGCCATTATCTCTGCTGTATTAGTCTGAAATAAAGTTAATAAAATATCTCCAGTAACAAGGCAGCCATTTAAGCCATAATATCCCAGCATGACTAAAGGAATCAGTAAGATAAAAATAAATGCTATTTGTATAATAACACTGCATATTACAGATAATACCGTTTTTTTTACTTGTCTTAAAAAATATTCCAATATCAGCAAACAGCTAATGCTTTCCGTCCCTAAGCAAAATGCATCTATTACTTCCTCGGACGACACATTTAGCGCTGTAACCACATAAATATATGGAATAGCCACATACAATAAGATAACTATCACAGCCAACCCGATTACACTACGAGAAAAATCCCATAAAAATAAGGCCATATGAAAACATATGCCGCTGCACAACAAAATTTTTCCAAACGCAAATACTTCTATGCCAGTTGCTGACGGCATTCGTATGCCTAATGAAACCAAATAAAACAAAAATAATACGCCTAACCATTTTTGTATAATAGTTTTATTCCTGTTAGAAAACCAACTTGCCACCTCCATCATTCGCTCCTCCTTTTGCATGCCTTATACAAATATTTTCTATGAGTTATATACATGGTTAATTATAAGTAAAAACATCTGCTTTGTCCATTATATATTACTCATAAAAACAGGAACTATTCTCTCTTGTAATGGCTATCTAAATATAGTACAATAACATTAATAAAAAATGTTTTATACAGCTAGGTACAGCATGAAGGATAGCATTACATCAGTAAAGGGATGACAGTATGAAGACGCGTTGTGTGGAATTAAGCCAGTTTGAAGCGGAATTATTACTGGCTTTTGTAAAACAAGACAGGAATATGCCGATTTCGGCAGGGTTATGCCGCGTGATTTATCGTCGATTGGAAGGACAGCCGGCATTTGCACAAAGCCGTATTTCCGTACATGAAACGAGCAGGCCTATCGTTCGCACGGTAATGGCAGAAAAATAAGAGAAGAGCTTTGAAAAATGATATGACAACTTCATTTTTCAAAGCTCTTTTTAGTATAACTCTTTATGCTGTTATAAAGAACGTCATCGCTCTCTTTATAATATTAAATCCAATGTACCATGACACCAGCAATAACACCGGATACAACGGATACGGATACGATACCGGCAATGACTAATTTCGGCATCATGTAATCCAAGACGGCTTTTTGTTCTTCCGGTGTTTTACCGCAGGCCCGTGATACTTCCAACGAAATCAGATACGTAGCAGGAAATCCAAAAAAGGCTGTAATGGCCATCGCAATAGACAGTTTCCAATCAAAATGGACAAACTTGCCAACAATGGCTGCTGCAATCGAGCAGCTAATCGTCCCTACGAAGAACACAATAAGCAGCGGAATAATCATGCCGAGAAGCATGGTAGGCGTCGTATTTGTCAATCCTACAAAAATCATGGCCACCGCACCGGCAAGAACAAATCCCAAGCCATTGGCTTTCGTCAGGCAGCTTTCTTCCAACAAGCCGATTTCATGAAGCAATACACCAAAAATCAGGCCGTAAATCAAAAAGCTCAATCCTGTCGCTTGCCCCAATAAAACAGATACATAGGAAATCGCTGCCAATTTCAATAAAATGATATTGGTCGTGCTGAATTTTTCCGGCAAATAAATGACGCGAAGCCAGGAGCGGTTTGTCGCTTTCTTTTTCCCTTCCAAAATATTGACAGGGTCTTTCAGCATTCCTTCGCGGAATTTTTGACAATACGCATCCCCTTCCCGTTTGCAAAAAAAGCTGGCAATCGGAATGCCGACAAAATTCTGAAACACGAGAACAAGAACGGCAAAGACTTGAATGTCCGGTCTTGCCAGTATATCACCGATAGGTGCCATAACCAAATAGGCTACCATGCCGCCGGCCAAAACAGGTGCACCGACTAATGCGTAGTACGGATCCATAAAAAAGCGTCCTACAAAGAAAACGCCGCCGGCTACGGCAATCGTCGCGAGCAAGGTAACCAAGACGGTTTTCCATTCTTTGGCAAAATCACGAATCCGAATCGTCGTTCCGATGTGAATCAAAAACATGCAAACCGTCAGTTTGGCAAAGGGAATAAGTCCCGAATCCACAAAAATCGTTTTTGGCAGGCCGCACCAAAATCCTATGGTGAAAATGACGGCACACGCCAGCATAGACGATACAAAAGCCTTTGTCTTATCGGCTACAAAATCCCCAATGGCATAGACCAAAAATATAATAATAAGCGCCAAAAAAGGATTCATTTAATTCACTTTCCTTTCTGTGGTATTCAATTGTTGTACTGCCCTTAGATATACTGTCAGCATATATTCCAATGCCAGCGGCAGTCCTTTGGCATCATCTAAATAAAAATAGGGGTTGTGATGCGGCGTCAATTCATGTCCGCCTGTGGGATCACCCAAGCCAAACCAGCCAATGCCGGCTGGTTTTTGTTCACTAAAATACCCGAAATCTTCTGCTCCCAGGGATGGCGGCACATCATCTACTGTAATGCCAAGTTCCTGCGCGGCTTCCTGCATCAAGGCCGCACATTCCGGCGATACGGTACATGCCGGATAGCCATACACCATCGTAACCTTGACTTCGCATTGATGGGCGGCGCAAATCGCCTTGCTCAACCGTTCAATTTCTTCCATGACAAAGGTCCGCAGCTTAGTATCGAGGACGCGGACGCAGCCGCCCATGCTGACGTTGGCCGGAATGACGTTGGCTACACCTTCCATGCCGCAGTGCAGATACGACACAGACACGGTGCAGTTTGCCAAGGGGTCGCATTTTATGGCAGGAATCATATTAATGGCACTGATGAGTTCTCCTGCCGGAATCAATGGATTGTTTGCCGTATGCGGAAACCCGCCGTGTCCGCCTTTGCCGGTAATCTTCAAATCGTATGTGCCCACTGCTGCAAACCGCACGCCGGACTGCACATCGATATGACCAACGGGACTGGATGCATTGACATGAATGGCAAACATGTAGTCAATGACATCCATGATGCCGTCTTTCACAAGCTGTACAGCACCGCCGGGCAGCATTTCTTCGCCTTGTTCAAAAACAAAATACACGGTACCGGCAATTAAGTCCTGATGGGCTGCCAGCAATTCGGCTACTGCCATCAACAACGCTGTATGGGCATCGTGGCCGCAGCCATGCATCACGCCCGGCGTTTGGCTTTTATATGGCAAATTATTTTCTTCGGTAAGTCCCAAGGCATCCATGTCCGCACGCAGCCCAATAGACGGACCGGGCTTACTGCCTTTGAGATAGCCAACGGTACTATTGCCGCTAATACCGGAAAGCATGGGAATCCCTGCTTTTTGCAGCCGCTTGCGAATCCACTGTGCCGTATTCGTTTCATGAAACGACAGTTCCGGATGGGCATGCAAATACCGACGATTTTCAATCAATTGGCTGCCATACTCAGCCACTAACTTTTTTATTACGTCACTCATAGTTTGCACCTCGTTTTGTCTGCAATGTAAAAAAATTTATCTTTGCTGTATCTTTATGTTCCTTAGTATGACACGCACAGCAGACACTGTCAAGCAGGACTAAAAGCATGCATTATGGTGTCATTTCTTTGGTTTTACTGGTCTATTCACACACACATGGCTGCCGTTTATTTTTTAGCAAACTGTACAGATACTGTTACATAAAAAACCACCCGCAACGCCGCTGCGTGCGGGTAGTTTTTTTTTCATCGTAGTTTCTTGGCAAAACCGTTTTATGGAAAATCATTTTTCTATACTTGCTGTCGCATAGCCTATCTAACTATTCCCCATCATTTTTCTGGCATAACTTGTATTATTCCGCTGCCATTGCTTTTTCCAAGCGTTCGGCAATGGCCCTGCCCGTCGGCGTCTTTGCCAAGCCGCCATCTGACGTTTCTTTGAGGGCTACCGGCATAAGTCTGCCGATTTCAGCCATCGCTTCGACGACTTCATCCGGCGGGATAACGCTTTTGATACCGGCAAGCGCCATTTCAGCAGCAGTAATCGCCAGTACAGCATAACAAGCGTTGCGTTTGACACAGGGAACTTCTACCAAGCCGGCTACGGGATCACAGGCAAGTCCCAGCGTATTTTTCATGCATAACGCAAAGGCCTGCATGATTTCGTCATTGCTGCCGCCAGCCATTTCTGCAACAGCGGCGGCTCCCATAGCAGCTGCTGTACCGCATTCAGCCTGACAGCCGCCGACAGCACCGGCTACGGAGGCATTGCGCGCTACGACAGCTCCTATGCCGGCAGCCGTAAAGAGCGCGTTGACGCACGTATCTCTGGCTATATCCAATTCTTCTGCCGCAGCCATCATCACAGCTGGTACAATACCGCACGACCCGGCAGTCGGGCAGGCTACGATTTTGAACATTTTGGCGTTGGCTTCGCTGACAGCCAATGCATATACAGCGGCTTTACGAGCCAGCGGCCCTAATAGTTTAGCTTGGGACTGAAGCAGTTTTTCTGCATCGCCGCCGACCAGACCGCTGACGGATTTCCCCTTGTCTTCTAACCCAGCTTGAATGGATTCATGAAAAACATCAATACGGCTGGCCATCAAAGCCCGTACTCTTTCTTCTGTTTGTTCGGATGTTTCCATTTCATGACGCATCACGATTTCAGACAATGACATCTGCTGCGCCGCCGCCTGTTCCATGAGTTCATGCAGTGTTTTATATTCGTAGTTATACATCATATCCTCCTATAAGGGCAAGAGCGTAACGACGCTTTCAATGGCTGAAATCTTTTTAATCATGCTGACCATTTCCGGCGGTACCGGGCTGTCCGTGCAGACAATCATAACGGCTGTTGCATTTTTCGCACTGCGGAACACGCGCATATTGGATACATTGATGTGTCCAATAGCCATAATCGTCGTCGCCTGCGCAATAATTCCCGGCTTGTCCCGATGCACGGTAATCAGCGTATGTTCTTCCCCGCTGAGGGATACGCCGGCACCGTTGATTTCTCGAATTTCTATTTTGCCGCCGCCCAAAGATACGCCAACAATCTCCATTTCTCTGCCCGTCTTGCCTTTCATGGCAATGCGAACGGTGTTGGGATGATCGACTTCTGCGTCAGAACGATGGAATGTAATCTGCATTCCCTGCTGAGCCGCGATTTCAAACGACGTGCGCAGCCGCACATCATCTGCAGAAAAGCCAAGCAGACCGGCTACTAAAGCTTTATCCGTGCCGTGTCCTTTATAGGTCTTGGCAAACGAACCGTATAATGTAATCGTGACAGACTGCGGCTCGTCTTTCAAAATTTCCCGTGCCATCAGCCCGATTCGTGCCGCACCGGCTGTGTGTGAGCTGGATGGTCCAATCATGACCGGACCGACGACATCAAATACTCCCATACCATTACCTCCTCAACAATAAAAACACAATTTATTTAAACACTATCTCTTTTTGCAAGTGAAAACTATAGATATACATATGCTGCAGCGCAATGCCGCTGATTTGTTCTACTGCCTGCCGATATAATGCCAGCTGTACAGCATACCGACGGCGAAATGCATCTTCTGTGTCCAGCCGGTCGGTCTTGTAATCGACCAGTACCCATCCCTGGTCCTCTTGGAAAAGGCAGTCAATGACCCCCTGAACGAGCATTCCCTCGCCTGTTTCCACATCCGGCAAATAGCCGCCGCCGGGAAGAAGCACACTAAACGGATATTCTCTGCGTACCGTTGCTGCTTTTGCCATGCGCTGCCCCAACGGAGAATAGCAAAACTGCAGCACAGCCGGTACATATACGAGCTGTGTTTCTTCCGGGGTAAATAGGCCGTCTTGTTCCCATTGTGCCAGTTGACGGCGTATTTCTTTGGCATTCATGGCAGGACGCATGTCCAAATACTGCATCACTTTGTGAAGGACCGTGCCGCGCTGCGCGCCGGTTGCCGCCGCTTCTTCATCAGCCATCCACGGCGGCAGCTGCGCGAATATATCTTCATCCTCCGGCTGCGGTGCCATAGGAGCTGCCAAGTATTGTTCTTCTTCCAATGCTTCCGTATGGAGAAGTCCGTACTGTCGTTTGATTTCAGATACAGAAAACTTAGCCGCTGTAGTCACAGCCTTGGGAAACGCATACTGCCAAGACAGCTGTTTTTCCATCCATGCCGGTACAGCCGTCTGCGTACAGCAGCCATCCTGCAGCAGCGCCAACCGCGGCTCTGCCTGCAGTGCTTCTTCTGTCACTGCAGGACCAGGAATCTGCTGCCAAAGGTGCACATCCCACAGGCCGCACTGCCACTGCAGTGTCCGGCGTACTGCCAGCGATGCTTCTACATCGACATGCTGCGTCTGACTGCAAACACACGGCATAATCCAGTCCAAATACGATTTGGCCTGAACCGGCTCTATCTGGCTGTCCCAACGTTGCCAGTCTGTATCCAAATGGGAAGAATGGCCCGTCAAAATCAATTTATCTCTGGCTCTTGTCATGGCCACATACAAAATTCGTTCTTCTTCAGCCGTACTTTCCCAGGCCAAACGGGAAGAAATGCCGTTCCAAATCATAGTGGGATACGTCATGCGCCACGTCGCATCAAACTGCTTCAAGCCAATTCCCAACGTATTATGAAACAGAAGCAGCGACTGTATATCCTGGCGGTTAAACTTCTTGCCTGCATCTGCCAAAATGACAACGGGAAATTCCAAGCCCTTGCTTTTATGAATACTCATAATCCGGACTACATCTTCCCGTTCGCTGAGTACTTTAGCCGGCGCCAAATCGACACCGTCTTCCTGCATTTTATGAATAAAGCGCAGATAACGAAACACGCCGTGAAATCCCGCTTTTTCATACTGTCCGGCTCTGTCGTACAGTGCCTGCAGGTTGGCTTGGCGAACGGCCCCGCCGGGCATGCCGCCGACATACTCATAATATCCGGTTTCCTGATACAGCCGCTGCAGCAGTTCTGCCACGCTGTGCCGGCGGCTGTACGTCCGCCACGCATTCAACTGGTCATAAAACTGCTGCAGTTTCTTCTTATCTTCTGCCGCATCCATCGTTTCGACAAAAGCCGGTATAGCCTGCCAAAGTGTCGTATCACTCGCCAAGCGCAGAAAAGACAGCGTTTCTTCCTGCATGCCGACAAGCGGGGAACGGAGTACGGCTGCCATTGCCAAATCCTGCTCCGGATTATCGATACACTGCAGCAGTGCCAACATGACCTGCACTTCAATCGCTGCAAAATAGCCGCCGTTTTGTTCTGCATACGCCGGTATACCTGCTGCCTGCAGTGTCTGAAGCAGCGTATCTGCTTTTCCTGCCAAAGACCGCAGCAGGATGACGATATGCCGATACGTCAGCGGTTCCATCGTGCCGTCTTTTTTAGCTGCCAGCAATTTGCTGCCCTTTAATTCTTGAATCCGGGATGCAATAACCTGGCATTCCTTTTCAAAAGCCGTCCCGTCCTGCGCAGGTTCTTCTTCATTCGGCTGGTCTTCCGCTTTCGTATTGACGAGATGTATTTCCACCGGGCCGCCGACCCAATCTGCATCTGTCGGCGTCGTCCTGCCGTCATACAGCTGTTCCCGCTCTCCATAGGCCATACCCGTCGCGTCTTTTGTCATCGCCCTAGAAAACACTTCATTGACAGCATGTAAAATCAACGGCACGCTGCGGAAATTTTTGGCCAAATCAATACAGCGCTCTACAGCATGTTCTTCGCGGCTGTATGTCTGATATTTCTGCAAAAACAACGTCGGGTCTGCCAAGCGAAACCGATAAATACTCTGTTTGATATCGCCGACCATAAAGCGATTATTTTCTTTGGATACCAACTGAGTAATCAATTCTTGTACACCATTGGTATCCTGGTATTCGTCGATCATCACTTCGGCATACGAATCTCTCAGTTCCAACGCTGCTGCTGACGGTACGGGATGCGCCGGTGTTGAGGCCTTATCCAGCAAAATACGCAGACAGAAATGTTCCAAATCGCTGAAATCAATCCATCCTTTTTCTTTTTTGGCTGCCCCATATGCGTTGGCAAAATCTTTTGTCAACGCGACGAGTCCGTGCATCATCGGTGCCATATCCCGTATGCCCTGCAGCCATTCATCAGCACTGGCCGAAAAATACGGTGCCTGTATCGATTCTGTCACTTCTTTTTTGCAGGCCTTGCGTACATTTTTACATTGTTCCCAAAAGCTTTTTTCTTCTTCATCTAAGCCGCGCATTTGCTTGAGCCGAGGAAATTCAATCGCCAGCACGGCTTTTTGCATTTTCTCCCACGTTTGGCACTGCAGCGCCTGTTCCATAGCTCCCTGCTCTGCGGCAAAGGTTTCATACGCCAAAGCAAACGAAGGACGCTGCTGCAGCTGCTTCATGATGCCTTGATACAAACGAATCTGCCGCTGCAGCATCCGCCGTATGTCTTCTTTAATAGGCTGTATCCAATCCATGTCATCGATAGCGGCATTGTCATCTATATCGTAGGCCCCGGCGGCCCGTTCCAGCCACGCCTGCGGCCACGGCATACTGCGGGAATATTCATACATCTGGCTGACCGTTTCCATCAACGCATCATCGCCGCGGTCATTGCCGAACATATCTGCCAAAGGATAGAGAAATCCCGCCTTTTTTTCGTCATCATAATAGGAAAGAAAGACCTCTTCCAATACACGCTTGCGCAGCAGGCTCAATTCTTCATTGCCGGCAATCGTCACTGCCGGATCGATATCTATCGTATAAAAGTAACGGCGAATGACATCCTGACAAAAAGAATGAAGCGTAGAAATAGACGCAGACGGCAACAGTGCCAGCTGCCGTTCTACAGTCCCATCGCCGCTGCTGCTCAATGCGGCCCCCAAAGCCGCAGCGACTCGTTCCCGCATTTCAGATGCCGCGGCTTTCGTAAAGGTAACAACGAGAAGCTCTGTAATATCCACAGGATGTTCTGTATCCAGCAGGCGCTGGATAATGCGTTCTACCAAGACTGCCGTCTTACCGGAACCTGCCGCTGCCGACAACAGCAGCGTTTGGCCTCGGCTGTCAATCGCCGCTTGTTGTTCCTTAGTCCAAGCCATGTGTATCGTCTCCTTCCTCGTAGATTTTCTTCAGCCATTCTTCGGCATCGGCTTTATCAGTGACATCGTACGTATTTTCTTTCATTTGTATATCAAAGCGACATACTGCGCGGTACGGACAATACTGGCACGGGCTTTTTTGTCCCAAACGCATTGGATGGATAGAAATATCCCCGGCCGTAATCTTTTGCGCAATTTCATACAGCCTGTTCTGCGAAACGCGGAGCAGCTGCCGCCAGCCATGGGCATCATACATCACATGAGACGTATTGCTGAGCGTGCCGTCTTTTTTCATCCGTATATTCAAAAACGCAGAATAATCCTTGATAGACGTATCCAAGGCTTTCATAATCTGGCTGTCATCTAAATAAAATCCCCGCAGCTTGCTGTTCTTATCATACAATTTCTTTTTCGCTGCGTCATCGACGCGATACTCCAGCGATGTTTTATCATTGCGGACATAACAGTACAACACCGCTGCCGGAGCCGCATTATCTCCCATATTTTGCAGGGCTGCCTGCATATAGGTCAGCAGCTGCAGTTCCAACCCGGTAAACACTTCGCTTAAATCCAGCTGTTTCCGTCCGGATTTATAGTCGATGACGACGACATACTGCGTCGTATCCGTACACATCGTATCCACGCGGTCAATCTGGCCGCTGACGACGACAGACATGCCGTTGGGCAAGGTAAACTGCACGGCTTTCCATGGACTGTGATTTCTGCCGAAGGATTTTTCCAAGCCTGCCATATGAAAATTCGACACGGCACTGAATTCCCGCAGATGGCGAACCGTTCGTATCAACGTTTGAATCAATCGTTCTTTTATTTGACTAAAATAGGCATTGGACATGAGAATGTTGTGCTGTACATCCGGTGCCAGCGTTTCCGTAGCCTCGCGGCAAAGGGTTGGTATATCCGCATCCTGCAAATCATACCATTGCTTGCCTTCCTGCAGCAGCTTTTCGCCCAAAATACGCAGGGCTCCGTGAACAAGCATGCCCAAATCCGGTGCGGCAAACCGATACAGCGGCCGTTCTTCCAACTGCAGGCCGTACCGGGAAAAATACGCAAAGGGACAGCTGCGGTACTGTTCAAATTTAGTAACCGAGCCGCGCAGCGTGCCGTCAGGCGCATACAGCCTGCGTACCAGTTCCGGCGACAGCGGCACAGGCCGGTTGCGGTGGAACAACCCTTGTACCGCCCGCATGGCCTGCTGCTGCCAGCCATGCAGATAAGCCCAGTCATACAAGGCCCACCAGCATTCCCGCGTCGGTTTTCCTTCTGCGGCAGGTCTGAGCATAGTCGGCAAATACGATAACGCTGCCGGCATCGATGTAATAAATCGGTCTTCTTCCCCTTCCGGAATCTCTCCTGTTTCGTGCACGATGACTGCATAGCCGTTTTCTTCCAGCTGCCGTACCCATACGGATGCGTCCTGCGCCTTCCCTTCTTCATCTGCCAAAATATAGGAAATATACAGGGATTCCCTGGCTCTGGTCACAGCTAGATAAAACAAAAATTTTTCCTGGAAAGAACGAAATCGTCTGCCGGGTCCCAACTTGATGCCCAATTTGCCAAGGCGGCGCCGTTCGCTGTCACTGAGCATGCCTTCTTCACTGCTGTGCTGCGGAAAAACGCCGTCATTGACACCGCAAAGAAAGACAACACGGGCCTGCATCGTATAGCCTCTGTCAACAGAAGTCAGCGTCACATGATCCAGCGTCGGCGGAATCAAGCTGAACTTTAATTCCCGCAGGCCATCGGTCACGATTTGTGAAAATTCCCGCAGGGAAACGACATCATCACCGCATACATGTACGATTTCATCTAAAAACAGCAAAATACGCTTCCAAACTTGTTCATGTTCTTTTTCATCTACAGCCTGGCCCTTTTCATGGTCTTCTTCCTTCCACTGCCGCAGCGTCTGCGGCACCTGCATCCGGACCAGCCATTGATAGAGCAGCGTACACCACGTTTTCAAATCATGTTCCTTTTGCGCTTCGTCCCAAAACGGCAGCAGTATCTCGACAACGCGCCGGCGAATGGCATTGATAGCAGCCAGTCTTTCTTTTTCCTGCAGACCTTCTTCGCTGGTTTCATCCAAATACCGTTTTTTAGTATACGTCCAGTCTGTATCATTCAACCAATGATACCCCTGAATACCGTATGCCAGACAATAGTTTTCCAATACGTCGGCTTCCTGACGGCTTATAGGGAACAAATCCGTTTTTAATAACGCAAACAGAGACTCGTACGACCAGCGGGCATGAAATACTTCCAGCAGCGCCGTAATGGCTTCGACAACAGGATGCGATGTCATCGGGCGGCGGTAATCACTGAAAAACGGCACCTGATATTTGGCAAAAATACGCTCTGCAATATGCTGATAGGATTCGCTGGAACGCGCCAAAATAAGAAAGTCCCGATAGCGATACCCTTGACGGCATAGGGCTTGAATTTTCCTGACGATACTGTCTATCTCTACGTCCCGATTGCTGCATTCACAAAGATGCAGCCCCTGCACAGGCTGGGAAAGCGGCTGCGGCACCAAACGAAAAAAGCCGTCCGTAAATACATCCAGGCCCTGCGGGACCGTTTTCGGCAATGCCTGCCGCTCTACGTGCGGAAACAATTCCTGAATATCCCGATATACTTCATACGCTCGGTGAAACAACGCCGTTTCTTTGGCTTGAGAAGCAAACCGCTCAGCATCCATTGTCAGCGTAATCGTCATATGCGCAGCCGCTTTTTCTGCTGCCTGCAGTACGGCCAGCTGCTGCGGCGTAAACCATTGAAATCCATCTACCCAAATACGGGCCCCTTGTATAAACCGATACCGAGGAATTTCTCTGGCAAGTACCGTCATGACATCATCGGCACTGCCAAAATGCTGTGCCAAAAACTCCGTATACCCTTCATATAACACGGCTATATCTTCTAGCTTACGTCCTAACGTCTGGGTGCCCAAGGCAGCGGCAGCCTGATGAAGCATTTCCGGTCCAATGCGAAAAGAACGGCATTCCCAAATAAACTGGCCGATAGCCGCCGCAAAATGTTCCTGCTTTGCCGCAGTCTGTAAAACCGTAAATTCATCAGCATGCTGCCGCAAAAGGCGCTGCAAAATCAGCTGCCGCGACAAATCGGAGAGAGAGGCATGTTCTTGTCCCCGTTCCTGAAACACGCGGTATGCCAGCCGGGAAAAGCCGACAATCTGAATGCCCATAAATCCCTGTCCCGGCATGGCTTCAGCAAATTGTCTTTCTGCATGATACGATGCCTGGTCCGGTACAATGAGCAGCGCGTTGCCGCCGCTGGCAGCCCATTCCTGCATTTGCGCAAAACAGCGGCTGCTTTTACCGCTTTTGCCTGTCCCCAAAATAACTGTAACTGCCACGCTGTTTCCTCCTTTTTGTATACTGTGAATCTACATTTTTTAATATTGTATCACATTTTAAAAACACATGAAACGATAATCATAAAAAGAAAAGACCAACAAAGCCCTATACACTTTGTCGGCCTTTCACTATACTGTTTACTTTTTTTACATGGCGGCACAAGCCAGTTTCGTGTATGCTGCCTGTTTGCGATCTTTGCCTTTCAACCATTTCAAATCATACGGTTCAAACACGACATGCCGATACGCATCGACATCCATCAGCGTTCCATCCCAATCAGAGTGAATATCGCCGTTCTGTTTAATCAAAATATCGTAAAGAATGTCATACGTAATACCCGTTTTAGCATCTTTTTCCACAATCGTGCTGTACGGAAGTGTCTTGTGATATGTAAGTTCCATGCCTTTATAATCAAAATGGAACCCGCAGCGCATGCGGCATCCATCCAAGCCGGTATAGTCTGCAATGCATTTCAAATCATGCAGAATATTATCACTTTTTTCATCATAGAGATTTTCCGGCGTGGTTTCCGTGTAATCAAACCGGAACTGAATCGATGCGCCGCCGATTTGCCGGAACCGTTCTAAATACGGAATCAGTTCTTTGGCCGGGTACTTCTTGTACAAGACGCAATTGATACGAAATGGCACGGCAAGCCGTGTAAGCAGCTGATCGTTCGATTCCACTACGTAGTGCTGCATATGACGGGACACATTGATACAAGTAATCTTGTCTTTATTTTTTTCTGTAAACGCGACAATATCATCTTCTGTCTGATATTCGGATACAGGCAGGGTCGTATTAATATATACTTTGTGTGTTCGCGGAATCATATCCAGCATACGCTGCAAAGATTCTAAATCAGCAAACGGTTCGCCTCCGGTAAATACAAAATCACAATGGGGCGTAATAGCGTCCATCGTTTGAATACTTTCGCAAATTTTATCAGCCGAAAAGCCGGTCATGTCGGCATATTCTTCCTTATTAATGCAAAAGGGGCAATGGTTGCGGCAATTATATGGTACAAATACTGTGACTGTTGCACCGCCTTCTCTTGTTTTATACGGATGCCGTTTAAAAGCTGCTGGCTCCGCTACCTGGTTCATAATGCTGTTCATCCTTCTTTTCGCCTCGGGTTCTGATGTATTTTTCTATACGGTGCTCCCACACCACAATCCTTTAAAAGAATGATATATTTCCTCATAAATTCATGCAGACACCGTACAGCCTAAATACATCCATATTCATTCTATCATAAAATTGTATTCCGTCAAATACATATAATATATTCTTTTTTAGCATATGTTGTATAGCAAACAGTTCACAATAAGGTTCAAAGAAGCCGCATCCCTACTACCGCAGGGCTTGTGTAATATCAGCCGCCGTTTTCTTGACCTGGGCAATAATCGTCTTTTGCACTTCTTCCGTCATGTGCGTTACGGGGCTGGAAACGCTGATAGCCGCAATAATGCTGCCGCCGGAAAAAACAGGCGCCGCCACACACGTCATCCCCAGTTCAACTTCTTCCCGTTCCACGGCATATCCCTGCTGCCGCACGTTCTCCAATTCCTGGAGCAGCTCATCCCAATCCGTAATTGTATATTCCGTAAATTTCTGCAGCTTGCAGCCTACAAAACGCTGCGCGTATTCCGGCGCAAATGCAAGCAGACATTTGCCGGATGCAGCGCAGTAGCTCGGACGAATCGAACCGACTGGCGGTGCGATGTCCACACTTTGCGGCAATTTGATTTTTTCCAAAATCACATGCTGCGGATACGGCGCATCAGATTCAGCAAACGTCGTCATATGAACACTTTCTTTGCACTGTATAGCCAGCGCTTTGGCATACGGATACGCCATTTTCTGAAAGGGTTCCTTTTCTCTAAACAACATGCCCAGCGAATAGACCTGCAGGCCCAGCCAATATTTTCCCGTTTCATTTTGTTTGCGAACAAACCCGCGGCCTTCCAGTGTATCCATCGTACGGCTTACAGTGCTTTTATGCAGTTTCATTTTTCTGCTGATTTCTGTAATACTTAAAGGAGTTTCTTCCTGTAAAAATAATTGAAGTATAGCCAGTGCTCTGTCAATCGATTCAATCATGTCTGTATCCTCCTCGTTTCGAGTTGGTCTGTTCCCATCTCTGCAACATGTATTGCACAATATGATTTTTATTATACGTACAATCTGCAGGATGTCAATACATTTTATAGGGACACTGATACATCCACGTCTGCCTATTTATTGTGCAGCAGACTGCTGATAATGCTGATACAGACACTGCGCCAGCGTTTCGGTCAATTCCAGGCAGTCCAGTCCGTTAAGCCAATTTTTAGGAATTGCCTGTTTCCCGTAAACAGCCCCGCCCAAGGTCCCGCAGACGGCGCCGCACGTATCGCTGTCTCCATCTTGGTTGCAGGCCATCAAAACAGCATCTTTCAGCGAATGATTTTTTAAAAGGCAGTACACTGCTAAAGCTAATGCTTCATCGGCATTCCAGCCCAATCCCAATACACTCATGGCTTTTATGGGGTTATGATCTGATACGGCTTCATCAATCGCCTTGACGATTGTTTTTACCATGGCCGTGCCGCCTTCTTCTTTTTGCAGTATCGGCAGTACTGTTGTCAAAGCCATGCCCAGCGCTTCGCCAACGATCAGTTGGGAAACCAGTGCACTGAATACGCCGGCAGACAAATAGGCTGACGGGCCGCCGTGTGTAAGCTGCCCTGCCCGGCATCCTGCCTGCAGTGCTTTTTCCGGATCCCCGGCATAAAACAGCCCCACAGGGCCGGTCCGCATGACCGTACTGGACTTGTTCGTATTCGGTTTATGTGCGTTATCATACTGCTTGCCGGAAGCCAGAGACATCAGGCAGACTTTTCCCGGACTGCGGCGCGTAAACAAAAAAGGAGTACCCATCATGTCATAGCCAAATTCTTCTTCATGCGGCTGTTTTTTAATCCATTCTGCCTGTTCCATGCGTACAAGCCGTTCCGTCTGCGTATAATACCAACGCATATACGAACGATATACCCCGTCTTCGGGCGCAAGCTGATCGTGCGCAGCCCAAAGCAAGCCGTCAGCAGTAAACAATGCCATCTGTGTATCATCAGACACGACACTCTTCTTGTCATTAGACGCTAGTTTTAAAATCGTGCGCAGCCCATACGGCCCATATTTTTTGTGTATCGTCTTTAAATCCATATCTTCAATCAAATATCCTAATGCGTCACCGACAGCACCGCCCAACATACATCCTGTAAACCGTTCTGCTGACTCCATGAAGGGACACCTCCTAAAAAAATCATAAAAAGTATTTACATAATTTGCTTTATTCGATATAATATAAAGTTTACATATATAGTATAACAGACAATGGCCGTGATAATCAACTAGTATACGATAGAAAACAGCTGTCCGTTTTGTACGTTGATGTATCTGTCCCACTGCGGCAGTACGTTACCCTTCTATCACGCTGACAAACAGACACGCTATGTGTTGTCCGAGAAACAGATGCAGCAGCATCAATCGTATGGAGAAAAATAAAGGGACACAACAAAATGAGATTTTTTAGTCCATGTTGTTGCATCCCTTTTTACTATACCATGTTACGTGCATAGCTTGTCACATTACTATTCAATTTTTTCAAACTTCAAACAAAAACTAACAACTTTGAAAGTAAGAGCCTAGTGCATAATACAAAAAGTGTTATGTTACAGCCCCTATGTATCAAACTATTATTTCTGCTGTTGTTTACGCCGTCTGTACCAGATAATGCCGTATGCTGCCACAAGCAGTCCAATCAGTACTGCCAAGCGGCCGCCGTGTTCTTGTATATGAAACAAATCATGGCCCAGCCAAACTTCCACTATGACAGCAGGCAGTTTGCCAAACAAGTTGGCAATGAAATGGTCCCTATACGAAATTTTGCTCATGGCGGCTACAGCCGTGACAACGACATTCGGTGCATACGGTATGGCACGGCCAATCATTACCGTACGGATATTGCTGTATGCATTGAATTTTCCCAGGCGGGCGTTTTTGCTGATAATCTGCTGTGCCTTTTTATGAAACAGCGTCCGCATCAACCGAAAGGCAATTTCTATGCCCAATACTTCGCCCAACCAAGATACAATAATCCCCGGAATCAACCCAAAGATAATGCCATTGATAGAGAGAAATTGAATCGTCGGAAAGCCGACAGCATTGGCCAAGGCGATTAAAAAAATGCAGATGGCTACGGCACCATAGCCAAAAGAAGCAATATAGGCGGCCATTCCTGCTATATCTTTTTGCTGTATATACTGCCAAATCGTCGAAAAAAAATGCGGCAGCAATACATGTACGCCTGCTAGGATACTAACGGTCAAGACAATGCAGATACAGCGTATCAGCCATTTTGTTTGTTCTTCACGCATCATGCTATATGCCAGTCCTTTTTTATCATAATTTCTTCTTTTGTATTATACCACCTATACAAGTCTAAAAGAATGCATTACAATAAAGATACTTTTACATTCATAAAATGCGCTGCAAAATGACACCGCAGGGACCTGCCCCAGCTAACCGGCAGGAACTGCTGTACAGGCAGCACACTCATACCAGATTAGAAAGGATTAGACAGCATGAATACATCAAGTGTCGCTGCCAATACAGCTAATGCTGCTGCGAATACAGCCCATGCAGTACAAGCCGATGTACAACAGCAAGTATCCCAAGGCATGTCTGCCTTGGATCACTTCACTAATTTTTTACTCAATCATGGCCCCGATTTGATTTATGCCATCATTATTTTCTTTGTCGGCCGAGCCATTGCCCGTTTCATCAAAAACATGGTGGTTCGTTTTATGACGCATGCCAATTCAGACAGAACCGTCATTACGTTTATCAGCCAGATTGTATATTATGCCATCATGGCGTTTGTCGTCTTGACAGCTCTCAACAAAATCGGCATTCCCACCAATTCCTTCTTAGCAGCGTTTGGTGCCTTTGGTTTAGCCGTCGGCCTGGCACTGCAAAGCAACCTGTCCAATTTTGCTTCCGGCCTGCTTATTTTGATTTTTAAACCGTTTAAAGCGGGAGACTGGGTTTCCATCGGCGGCGTTGAAGGCAGCGTCAAAGGAATCCAAGTACTCAATACGGCCATTATTACGAAAGATAAAAAAACAATTTTTATTCCTAATTCGTCGATTACATCTTCGCAGGTCACCAACAGTTCTTATCTGGATGAACGACTCATTCCCTTTGTCTTTGATATTGGCTACAACAATGACCATCATAAAGCCATTGCGATTCTCAAGGGCATTTTTCAAAAAGACAAACGCATTTTAAATGCAGATACTATGGAAATCGGCATTCAAGAATTTGGTGACAATTCCGTCCGCATTGCCGCCTATCCCCTTGTAGCCAGTCAAAATTTTCTTCCTGTCAAATATGACATTATGTCGGAAGTAAAAGACGCCTTTGATGCGCAGGGAATTGATATTCCGTACCCGCAGCGCGTCGTCTATGTCCAGTATCCCCAAGAAAAATAAAATATAGTCATTAGATACCGACTTGGACCATTACAGATAAAGAAAAGGGGCTGTCGCACGAAGCAATTTTGCTTCGATGCGATAGCTCCTTTTTTTGCCTATTGAAATTAGTTTTATGTTGCTCATCTTAGTT
>CAVKEA010000049.1:18627-21040 GCA_963655305.1 bacterium | reverse complement strand
ACCCTTTTTTCTTTTCTTTTTATTAAGGGATTTCATTTCTCTATCTTTACTTTATATTAAATAATTAATAAGTAAAGGAAGGGGCGCGCTAATTTTTTAGGCGAAAAAAGTATCCGTATGCCCGGTGGTTTATTTCAAATTCTATGCCATTTCCGCATAACCTTTCCCATTCTATTAGCCATTCTGTTTTGATATACTAAGTAAAGATAAGTAAACAACAGAAAGGGTGAACTTCATGGAGCATATAATCGGAAAAAAATGGTCTGATTTCTCTCCGGTGCAACAATCCCGCCTTTTAGATCTGGCGGAAGTGTTGCAAATTAAAGGGAAAAATCAGGTAGTTATTTGTACAAAAGGGGGCGCCAATATTTTGGCAGATTATCTTCCCAAAAATACAGATTTATTTATCCATGACGATTCAAAGTTTTTTTAGTGTATAACTATTAGAAAGAAGCTATCTCGTTTTATAGTTATCTGCCGTGTAGGCAGTCTAGAAATACTAATTATTTATACAAATATACAAAAAACACCCTCACGGTAATCAGCCGTGCAGGTGTTTTTTTTGTATGACTCTCGATTTTTTGCTCTCGCTATTAGCAACCAGCTATGGCCAATTTATAAACTATTGGCCTTATGTTCAGTATATTTTCTCTAAACAGCAGCACCCCCGAAGAGCGGCTGCCTCTTCGGGGAGTGCTGCTGTTTCATTAATGGAACTACTATCTAACTTCCTAATTTTAGAAATATCGCACAATACAAATTATTTCAAGTCTTTAGAAGTGTTATACGATAGAATCCACTTATTGTATTTTCTGCTTTAATTTTTTATTATCTGTATCATCCACTATTTTTTCTTTTGCATTTCAACAAAATATTCCGAAAGCACTCTATATTGTTGTCCATCATCTGTTGTAACTAAAAGTCTGCACATATAGGACGGCTTATATATGTCTTCAATAATTATTTCTTGTACAATTTTACTGCATTTATGCCTATAATATAGCTGTTTTGTTACAGGTAGTCCCATACCTTTTTTTATCAAACATAAATCACATCTATTTATGCCTGATAAAACAGTCCCACTATACTTTTCAAGCAATGCACAGTAGAAATTTATTTTTTCTTTCATTGATTCCCTGCCCTTTCTATTGCGATCGTCTTTTCCATTTTCAAATAATTAAGTATTTTCTTTTTTGTTAAATTGCCAAATATGTAATGTGTCATTAATATATTATTTGTGAATAAATTTAGATAATCGAGATAATAATGACTTAGAAAGTTCATCAATCGGTATTCTTTTCTTCATATCTTTTTGCATTGTTATTTTCCTTTCACATAAAATGTATAATGATTAAATTTTGTTAGCACTTATTAAGCATTAATAGTACTTATTAAGTGTTATTAATGCTTAATAAGTACTATTGGTGTTTTGCTGTACCCGGAGGCCAAATGCGCAATGTATCAGCTGGTTCAGTTGGTTCTTCATGCAGAACGTTCTTTGCTGTTGATACCTGTTTTTTGGCTTCCGTAATATTCACGTCAGATGCAGGTTGTTCTTCATTCTCATCGCTACCATTATCTGTATCATAGTTGTCGCCAAATGAGTTCCAAATATCCCAGCGTATTTGTTCTACTGTATCTACATAATTCTGAGTTTCTGCTATATTGGGAACACCGCCGGCGGCATCTACGGCTCCCGGCCCGGCATTATATGCTGCTTCAGCGTAAACATACGGATTATCCCAATTTTGATAGCGGTACAACATTTGTCCTAGATATGCTACGCCGCCATAAATATTGTCATGCAGATTATATGGATTCACGCCCAGGCTGTCAGCTGTATCCGGCATCAGCTGTGCTATACCGATAGCCCCAACCGGAGATACCGCCGACTGGTCAAAATGGCTTTCCGCTGTAAAAACTGCCGCTGCCAGCACCGGATCCACGTTATATGCATAAGCAGCATCACAAATATCGTCAGTGATGATACCGGCATCTGGTTCGCCAATATACCGGCTTACCTGCTCATATACCATATCATCCGGACTCATAGCTGCAACCGCTGCTATATTAAAAGCTGCCGCTATGACAATAACTATTTTATTTATCGTGTGCTTCATTTTTTTAAATCCTGTCCAGCTAACTTTTTCTCTTTTTCTTTTGCCTGCCTTTCTAATTTCTTTTGGCGATATGCTTCTATTTCTTCTTGTGAAAGCCAACTGATCCGGACTTTTCCCGGCGCATACCAATTTTCTGTTTTTTCATCAATCATTTTTACCCCTCCTAGCTTTACTTAATAAGGCTTAATAGTACTAATTAATATCTATTAAGCCTTATTAAGTGTTTTTAATTTTATTAAATCTTATTTTCCGGTGTTGTTGTTAACTGCATGATAGTCCTGATTTTCACCATT
>CAVKEA010000049.1:0-18566 GCA_963655305.1 bacterium | reverse complement strand
GCTTCCTGCTGCGGGCTGTCAAATGCCGGTGCCGGTTCTGCAGCACATACTGAAACTGCGGAAATCATAGATACTGCCATTGCTGCTAAAACTGCTTTTACTTTTTTGTTCATCATAGTCATCGTTCTCCTTTAAAATTACACATATTGTTTTGATTAATAGGGCTTAATATGCATTAATCAATATTATTAAACCCTATTAAGTATTATTAATGCTTATTGAATCTTATTTTCCGGTGTTGTTGTTAACTGCATGATAGTCCTGATTTTCACCATTCACTCTTGTAGCATACATGTCCGCCCAAGCCTGCTGTGCCTGAGCTGTTCTGTATGCCGCAGCTTCCTGCTGCGGGCTGTCAAACGCTGGAACAGCATGATAGTCCTGGTTTTCACCATTCACTCTTGTAGCATACATGTCCGCCCAAGCCTGCTGTGCCTGAGCTGCTCTGTATGCTGCTGCTTCCTGCTGCGGGCTGTCAAATGCCGGTGCCGGTTCTGCAGCACATACTGAAATTGCGGAAATCATAGATACTGCCATTGCCATTACGATTGCTTTTACTTTTTTGTTCATCATTAATCATTCTCCTTTAAAAATTATAGTAATTAAATAGCTGGTTTACTTCATGCTGTATTTGTTTCTATCAAGCATCACCACCTTATCAGGAATGGAGGGTCTTTTTGTTGCCACCTCCGGATTGTTTTTTCGTTGTCTGAGCTATAGCATAACGGAAGTAGCGAAGGGCAAGGACAAGACGTATGTCGCAGTATATTTCATCCTTGCCCGCAGCGGCCGTTATGCTATGCTGTGGCAGCGAAAAAATGAGCGTTTATTCCTGTTTATTATTGCTGTTTTAGGCGGCTCCTACCTGCCACGGCATTTACGGCTTCTATCCTGTTCCATATGCCGCTTATTTTCAGCTATTTGCTGTACAGACGGCCGTTTCAAACTATCCTCGACATAATTCTTCAATTCCGGCAAATTTTTGCTTATAACCCGTTCTACGGTTTCAAGCTTATATTTGCTTGCCATATCCAACACGATATAGTCCGTTTTTTCTTTCAGCGTACTGCAAAAATTGACTTTTGCTTTGGCTATGTAGTACTGCATAGCTTTAGATGCTTTTTGCCCAACTCGCGGCTTATATTCATCCATGCCTTCCGGCAAAAATTGCTGCGATAAGTTTTCTTCAATTTCTTTTGGTGTTTTCAGCTTGTATTCGGCAATCATCTCAGACAAATCCGGATTATCCGAATATTTTTCTGCTACATGCAGTCCTTTTGCAATATCGTCCATGTACGGATTCTTCTCGTTTTTAGACCGCATGAGTTCTTCTACCGAATGATAGTTCCCGATTTCCATACGCCCCATGTACGTATTTATTTTTAAAACCGGTTTTGCATCATACCGTATCTGTATTTCCTGCGGGCCAGATAATTCAACCGGCTTTGTTCCGCCCTGTTGGTGCTCGAACATTTCCCGGTCATCATTCATTAAACACTCCAGGAATTGCCTGGCTTCTTCTCCTTTATAGGTTTCGTTTTCAGCCGATACTTCAAATTTTTGCTCAAACTGCTTCATCGTCCTCCTTTCGTTTTCTTTAAAAAAGGGCTGCACAGGCAGTGTGCCAGCTATGCCTTCTTTACCCGGTGCAATAAACCGTCCATCAGCATCAGGAACTAAAGCAGCCCTTGTTTCTATTACGGTTCCTTTTTCGCTGCTTCCATAAAACGAAGCATCTTTCATACTGACGATCAGATTTGATTCGTATGATTTCAAAATATCTTTATCCGTCAGTGAATCGGAATGCGGGACAATGTAAAGGTATGTATCTGCCCGGTTTTGCTTAACTTCCGGATGCATACTTGTATACGCTCTTTCAGCACTCAAAAATCTCGAAAATTCTTGATTGACATGAGCTTCTTTTTTTTCATACGCTGATTCAATTTCAGCAGCTGCTTTTTCACGGCATGCTTGTGGATTTTCCTTATATTCCTTGGCATAGTTACTCATCGGGCCGGAATTATACAGCTGTAAGTTAATTTTTTCCGTAACTGCAGCTTTTCTCTCATCAGCTGAAAACACAGCGTCCCTGTCTTTTTTCAGTGCAGCTTCCGCAAGGCTTTCAGCAACTGTAGCATGGTTTCCGGTATGCAGACAGCCCAGCGGAATTTCCACTGGATAGGTGTTGCTGCCATATGTCAAATCAAAGGAAACGTTCTGTCCAAAACCAGCTTCATGTCGATTCTTCCACAAATGCTTATCTTCGTTAATAATATCAGACAAGACTTTATATGCATTTTCTCCTTCAAGCTTTGCGCCGCGCGGAACAAAGCCGTTTTCTGTACTGCGTTTAAAATCCGACCGCATATAAATAGCTAGACCCTTGAATTTAGCTTGTTCTTTGACTTCCATTTCTTTGTTTTGTGCCAGTGTTTCTTTTAAAAGCTGCTTGGTGAATTTATCGTTGATGTCTTTTACAGCAACGTCCATTCTGTATGCACTTCTAAACAAGTTTTCCGACTTTTTGCGGTCGTAATCCCGTTCAAGATGCCGCAGTATGGCTTCTGTATCTTTAATTTTATAATGGGTAGTGACACCCGCTGCCTGTAGAATCTGCGTCATAACCAGCTCACGCTCTAAAGCACGCTGGCCAAGTACTTTGGCGTCATGCCATGTCTTGGATGAAGCCAACTCACTCAGCTTTTTTATATTTTCTGAATGATTAGCGAACAGCTGTTCACTATCTTCCAGTGCCTGATTGCCTTTTAACATAGAACTAATATTTTCAAAAATTGTGTCATTAGATAATTCTGCCCGCTCCTCATAAGCAGGCATTCCTTTTATGTCTTTAGCGTTGTATAGTTTCCACGTATACAGCTGGTATGGCACTTCTTTTGAATTGAGAAATTCAAACGTTACCGGCACAGCGCCTTCCTTTATTGCAAATCCTGCTTTTTTGATGTCCCGTTCCGTCATATATCTTGGATCTGGCTCATTTAAAACCATCGCATGAATATAATTTGCACAGGTGAGGGGATGCGCGTGCAGCCTGCCTTTCTCTTCTGCTTTCATCTGCATAGGCATATTCTTCAGGCTTTTAAAAAAGCATCCGGTTTTCTTTAAATTTTCAATTACTTTTTCTTCCAAAATTCTTCGCTGTGCCCGGCATTTTTGGCCTTCCAGCTCAATCTGCTCGGTTGTCCGCTTAAAGCGGCTTTCTTTTTTATGTGACTTTATTATCCGGTTCCGTTTTCGAATAGCCTGCGTCCTGACAACTTTTTTAGCCGTCCCGAATAAATCCTCACAGCGTTCATATGCTTCTTTTCGCGTGGCAAGATGTTCATTTAGCTGTATCAGCGCATATATATCTCCCGTCTTTTTTCCGGCGGGATCAGACCAGTCTGTAAAGAGCGTATAATTTTTGCCGTCACGCGGGTTTTCCGGATCCCAGATAGTAATGCTGCCGGTTCCTTTGTTGATATTATCCCTTGGAGAGTAAAACTTGCGTTGATAATATTTGCCGTTAGCTGGAATCCTGTTTGAGTACGGCATATTTCCCAGGCAGTATTCCTGCAGAAATGTTTTGTAGTAATTCCAATCCCTTTCTTGTTTCATTTAAACACCTTCTATCTCCCTATCTCCAGTTCATGCTTTTTCTCAGCGTGCGCTGGCCGTATGTCATGCCGTCACTGAAATGCACGGTATCCCACTTTGGCCTCATGCGTCGGCTAGATCGAAAAATACGGTCTGTCTGTTCTAAATCATTGCCGTTGCGATAGTTAATCATCCAGCAAAAGTACAAATCATCCCGGCTTGTATCTCCGTATTTTGCATCTTCACCTAGATATAAGCGGCGCATCAAATCGCCGTTTGTCTGTGAAAACAATTCCATCAGCAGCTTTTCATCAGATACTTCAAGAATATCCGGCCCGGTCAGGACTTTCTTTTCCTGTTTTATCTTGCGGCGCCGTTCTTCATCGTTCAGCTTATCAATGATTTCGTCAATGATTTCTTGACCACTAACAACCGGAGCATATAAGATGCAGTCTCCAGTCACAGTAAAGAACCTGCCTTCCTGATAAATTTCTATATTTTCTCTTCTAAGCCCTTTTCTGCCGTCTTTAATCTTTCCGGTCACAATAATGTGCATTCCGGTCTTAGAAGGGCTTTCTTCAGCATATGAGCCAATCCGTTTCATCAGCCGGTATGCATCTCTGCTTAATTGATCGTCTTTGTCTATGCAGTGGTCAATATCAATCCCGATAAACGGATCATGTTCTGTAAATACAAACCCGATTCCGTCATACTTATATGCTGCTTGGCATGCTTCTTCGTAAGTTCCCCAGCTTAACGGATTGTTTACTTGTGCCATTTCACCAGTGTTAGGATTAAACGGTACTTTCGTCTTTTTGATTTTTCCGTTTTTCTGTTTTCTTTTGGCAAACCGCCAGCAAACCCATTGGGCATAGTCCTTCAATTCTTCCGGATATCTGTGTACCATGAAAATTCCTCCTATTCACGCTTTCGTTCCCGTTCCAGCGTCCGTTCTTTTCCCTTACCGCGCGTTCTGCACACGACGCAACGCTTTTTATGAACATTCCTTGCTTCTGCTTGTTCATTGTCCTTGTCTTTGGACTGCAGCGGCTTTTTCAAGCGAATCCCCTTTTTTTGTAGGTATGCATCCAGCTTTGAAGACTGCTTCTGGTATTGTTCCTGCCAGTATGCTAAGTCGGTCTCATGACCAACTTCGATTTCATCTTGAATTTGTGCCTCGATATATTCCAAATTTTCCAGCTTGGTTTGTATATATTCCTGTTCATCCTTTTTTAAATTCTTAATATCTACATTCTCAGAGGTAAGCCGGTTATGTTTATCCGGCTTGGTATGCCTAACGGTTAGTTTTCTTTCACCCATGTATACTGCTCCTTCCCTTCAGTTTTTTCTGCATACTTCATCTAAATATTGCCTTTATATATTCAAAATACTCTTTTTTCTATTAAACCATTTTTTTCGGCAAGTATCACAACAAAACGACCGGCGCCGGTCGTTTGGGGTCGTAACGACAACAGCTTTACCGCATTCTCGGCATGTAAACTCGCGATGTACCACTACGGATCTTACGCGTTCCGAATGTTTCCAATATAGTTTTTCGCAATGCTGAGAGCAAAACTTAGTACGGCAGTCTCTAGAATTAGTGACGCGTACTCGTTTGCCGCACCGCAGACACGTAAATTCCCGTATAACAGGAGCATGGAGAGAGTCTTCCACACGCTTATCATTGATTCCATGGTGATTTGCGTACCTCCTGCAGGTACAACTGCAGTATCGCTGGGTAATATGGATAGGTGTAAATTTTTTACCGCAAACAGCACACTTCATACAAATACCTCCCCTTTTCTCAGCGTTCCATGTCGTGTGATTTTGACGACTTGCGCATTGCTATAACGCGTTTTCGTTTGGTTTTTTCTTTGATTGGGGCATCTTCTTTTTCATCCCGTTCCTGCGTCTGCAATGTGCGCCTCCATCTGGCCGGTGTCGCTTTCGCTTTAGACAATGCTACTTGTTCATTCTGTTCGGCACGCTGTCGATTTTCTTCAATTTTGCGGCTTGCTTCATTCAGCCGTGCCGTTACTTTGGATAACACCCCTTCAACCACATGATATGTTTTAGCTTTAACGGCGTTGCGAACCCTGCGTGGTGCCTCGGTAATGGCGTAATACGTATCCTGTACCGTATGCGATACGCTGTTACGGACATCCTTCAAATGGTGCGTCTGGTTTTTCTTAACGGTTTCCTGCAAGATGTGCAAGGCTTCGGCTGTTACCATTAATTGTTCTTTCGTCATTACCGGCCGGGATGCCTCACGCAATTCTTTAATAATTCGCTCCATTTCCTGCATTTTTTCCTGCATGCGCCGGTTTTCTTCACGCTGCGCTTCCAGTTCTTTGGCATACATCTGGCTGAGTTTCTTCATCTGCTCACTGAATGCCTTACCAGCTTCTTCAAAAGAATCTTTTGCCTTCTCAATAGCTGTTTGTTTAACTTCCTGCGTTTTTTCCTGTTCGTAGGCTTTCCGGCAGTCTTCCAGGTTTTTGTTTATTTTTTCCTGTTTTTTAGCGTGTTCCTGCCAAACTTCCGGCTGAGAATGTCCGCTGTCCTGTTCCATTTGGCGATAGCTGCTCATTTTTTCTGTCATATCCATGACAGCTTCTTTTACAGGCTGAATATCTTTTTCCGGTACGCTTTTTTCAGCTTTTTCCATTTCATTTATTGTTGCTTCATAAAATTCTCTTTCCCAAGCATCTAATTCTTCCTGCGATACTTCTTCATGCGCATTGTCATTCATAAGATTCTCCTCCTATTACTCTATATGCAATTCCTCCAATAAATTGTACATTTGATGTACCGTAGCCAGCATACATAACAACGCATCGGGAATACTGTGCTGATATTTAATGATTCCTCCTCGGCTGTCATCACCAGCAAGAGTCAGGCAGACAAGCGCCTTTTCTGCATAAGGTTCAAGACTTTTTATCAGCCTATCCGCCATCCCGTTCACTGCATTGCTGCTATATATATCCCACGGCAGACCGCTCCATTCCGGATGGAAGAGCATTGGCACCGTATTGGTAATTGTACATACAGTTTCTTCGGGCATTGTGTTCGTATAAATTAGGATTCCAGGCTTTCCGGATTTTACTTTCAGGCATACGACGTAATTCAAATTCAAGTTTTCAAAACATTCAAAAAACTTGCTGCAGACTGCCTTGACTTTTATATCTGTTTCATTCATTTGTATTCTCCTTTATCTGCTTATTCCTTTGGATTTATCCGTTGATCTTCGGCTTATTACCCGTCTGCGTTTCGGCTTTTTATCCGGTATGGTAATGGAACGGTGGATAGGCTTAAAATCTCTTTTTGGGGTTTCAGCTTGCTGCTGTTCTGCCCTATTGACTATCTGACCTATCTTTTGATACTGGCGGGATATTTCCTGCCGAATGCTCCGTTCGACCGTATTACCGGCTAAATGAACCATGTTCTGCTGGATGTATCCATAATGCCGTTTTTCTAGGTCATTTACTTGATCCCGCCAGTTCTTTATGTCCTTTTCGATGATTTCTTTCTGTTCTGTCGTATAGTCGCAGCCAAAGGTTTGCAGTGCTTTCATCTGCATCGCTTTATGATTCGTGCCCCGTTCCTGTGAAAACCGATCGTTAATGTTTGCCAGGTTTGCGCTTTTCAATACCTCGTCATACTGGTGCTTTTTGAGCATTTCTAAAAACTCCCTGCTCTTGCAGGCTTCTATATCCAGCTTGTCCATCCGGTCGCCAGCATCATTTGCAATCATCAGGTTCAGCTTCAGCATGTCTTTATAAAGCTCTGTATTCTGAGAAAAGTCCGGCTTATCGAACGACGCTGCTTTTTGGGCCAGTTCTTTATCTTCTGCTACTATCCTTCCATTCTGTGTTTGTGCCAAGTATCCCAGCAAGGCAGTATAACCATTTTGTTTTTTCTTTTGCAGCAAAAACGTGTCGCCGTCTCCAATGTCCCATCGATCTTTTATGACAATAGGTTCCTGTCCTTTTCCCCGGTCGTACCGGATAGTAACGCCTGTCTTGCTATACAGACCGCCGGGAAGGGATGCCGTCGTATCGTCTTTAATAAAGTCGTTCATAAGCTGGTTCAGCTCTCTGCCGCTGTATTCCCTGCCGCAATGGTAAATGTGGCCGCCCAGCTCTTTAACCTCTTCTTCCGGCTTCATTCCCCCGGCAATAACCCGTGCCGGTGTATATTCAGTAAACGACCGGGAACCGCCACCAAGAACAACGGCATCCCCATGAGCCGGGCCTTCAACGAAATCTAATGTCACTGACAGTTTTTTTAGGCATTCATCCGCTGCGTCCTTATCCTGCACCTGCTCTTTTGGGCGTTCTTTTTCAAGATTTCGTTCAATCATGTGGTCTTTGATATAATCCGTCATTTTCTGCGCTTCCGCTGCTGCCCGAAACAGTTCATCCGGATCTTTTTCGATGACATCAGCCCAGCTTTGCAGATACGCAATATGGCTTTCATAATGTTCTTTCCCCGGCGCAACACCGTATTCTTGGGAAAGGAACATAGATGTCATCTCAGCCCGCAGTTCTTCTTTTGCGTAAATCGGGCCTCCAAACCCATCGGAATGTGTAATGCCTTCCCGGTTCATTCGTGATTCCGCCCCCGTGGAGTGAGCAATTTCATGAGCGACGGTGCCGTAAAAATCCCCCAATGTTTTGAAGTCTTCTCTCGGCATAACATGTACACAGTCTTCGGAAGGACGGTAGAAATTCATTTCTGTTTGGTCAAACTTCACGGAAGCTTCACTGTTTTTAATCATCGCTTCCATCGCTTCATTGCGGTCTTTTTCATCAACCGTGATGGCATGCGCAGGCGGGATATTGGCAATCTGATCACCGTTAAAAACGATGTACCGACGAACCAAAGGCGGATTCAAGCGTCTTACAGCCTGTTTCATCTTCCCTGTTTCGGGATCAAGTTCCATCTTGGGTACCATCTTTCCTGTCGCCGGATCTTTTTCCATCACAGCTTTTGTATATTGCCAATACTCAACGGGTACACCCTTGGCGCCCTTTTTAATGTGCGGCTGCTTTTCAAAAGGCACGCCCTCTTTCTGCAAAGATTTAACTTGGCTGAATGTTGCCCAGCGCGTATCTTTAAACTGAAACTTATCCGCTGCTAACGTAAGCATCATAGCATTGATGCCATGATACTTCGATTCTTTTCCCTGTATATCAGCCACTAAATTGCGGTGCGGCCGACCGTAATGCCCGCTGTCCCAAAAAAATGGCTTGCCTGAGCGAATGTCTTCAACAACACGCTTTGCCAGATTTTCGCGTTCTTCCTGAATTTTCGGTGGTAACGGCATATATCTGCATCTCCTTTCTATTGAACCCGTGCCGCATTGTCGGCTTCCGATTCATTTTCCAATTTCTGCTTTTCTTCATCACTCAGTAAGTTCGCATCACGGGGATCCATGCCGCCGTACTGTTCTAACGCACTTGTCTTTTTTTCTTCCATAAAAATATTTCTCCTTTACGATCAAGAATGCTTTAACAAAGCATTTCTCGGATACTGCTTGTTGATTAATTTTTCTTTACTTTCTAAGTAAGATGCCTGGAAACTGACTTCTTTCACCAATTTCTTGCCATAATGACTAGTAGCTCTGTTCAAGCTGTATTTCTGAATAACTTGTGCTAGCTTTACCGGTGAATATCTCATAGTCGGCATAATCATCTGCAAAAAACGGACATCTGCCTCCCGCTGCGCATCCATTCCGTCAATGTTTTGACGCCTCATGAACTGCTTGTACTGCTCTGCTAAAGACTGTGTTTTCATAAAATCTCCTCTTTTTCAACGCTGCTTGCTATGATAAGATACTCAAAATTGCGTTTAAATTCTTTTTGTACGCGTTTTTAATTGTTCTATGATAATTTATATGCAAAAAATCATTTAAGCCGTTACATGACGATTTACAGCTAATCTTGTTCATTGCTTGCAGGTATATCTTTCTTTGTAACAATTTTTAAATTAATCTCTTGGGGTGTAACACGGAGAGAAATCATATCTCCGCTACTGTTGTAACAAATTAAAGACCCATCTTTTTTCCACAGAGAAAATGGGGCTGAAAACGTTGTTTTATTAATTTTGCAACTGACTGTTCTTGCCATTCTTTTCACTCTCCACTTCTTGTTCAATTACCCTGTCTACTAAACGATCAAATACAGCATCTTCTGCTTTTTGCGTTAATTCATCCAAATACACTGTTTCAAAAATATATGTACAGCGTTTCGTTTTTACAGTTTCTATTTTTCTTTTTATTTTTTTTGTTTCCATCCTTTCTCCCTCCTATACATATACATACTGTGTATATACTCTAAACTCTATACTCTAGCGTCACTATGTGCGCTCATTCGTGTCACATTTGGCGCACAATGTGACACCACCATAAATGGCTTAATAATGCGCAATGCCATCGTTTTTGATACGTTTTATCGCACCGATGTTGACACCCATGTTGATTTTAAAGGGATAGGGGTGTTGATTTGCTGTTGCGCACATTTTCATCACTATGTGCGCTCACTCGTGTCACATTTGGCGCACAATGTGACGCCACTATAAATGGCTTAATAATGCGTAATATCGTCGTTTTTGATATGTTTTATCACACTGATGTTGACACCCATGTTGATTTTAAAACACCTGCAATGTTGACTCGATGTTGATTCAATGTTGATTCGCAAAATAAAAATGTTGATTTTAGGCATTTCTCTTTTCTTAATTTTTACGTTTTTATATAATAAGTGGGGATATATATGCTTTTTCTCTCTATTTTTCGTTGGAAGGTGGTAATAATATTCGCTTTTCAGCTCTTATTTTTCGCATATACATCTTGCTACTCTCATTATGCCTTTGTTTCCTCATGCGTCGAGCACTATCGGACTCGCTACCCACTAATTTTTCAAAGTGAGTAATGTAAAGTGTTGTTGAATCAATCCATTGCAGTAATCCTGCTTTAACCAGCGTATTTACGCCGACTTTCACCGTTGAAGATGGCATTCGCACTTTATATGCTAGATCTTGTGGCGTATAGGGGATTTCATCATCATAAAGCACACGGATCAATTTTCCATCCGTTTTTAATGCAATTTTGCACATTTGGATATAAAGTGAGAAATACATCGCTCCTTCATCTTGCGTTAGCAGCCATTCAATAGGGTCACTTTCTAAAAAATCTTCAGATAACTTAATGAAATACCAACGTTTATTTTTGCTCATACAGACCTTCTTTCGCTATGTTACATACAATTTGCTAGCTGATGCATCAGCAAAATACGGACAATCCATCAATAGTGTTATTACGTCCATCGCAATGATGGCTCTGGAACATTATTCAAAATACTTATAATCAGCAAGTCAGAAACAGCAAGCCCTGTTGTTTCACTTATTTTTTTCAGCGCTTCGTATAACTCATCAGGTAATCGAAGCGCTATTTTTTTACCTGTTTTTCCATGTTGAGGGTCCTCTCATTGTACAGTACTTAATAATGCTTAATGGTGTCTAATAAGTCTTATCAAATCTTATTGATGCTTATTTCGTGATGCATCTTTCCTTCTGCAGTATCTGCTACAGCAATTAAGTCTTTTCCCTCAAAACGTTCTAAAAACGCATTCAGCGTAAATTTGTCATATGTACTTCTCCTCCTTGTGTCAATTTTTTATACGGTTTTCCGTATTTTGTGGGTAAAAAAAAGTGTAGAAACTTCATCCGCTGTTAATCGCCTCTCAATAGCATAATTAGCAACTTTATCTATTTCTCTTTGAGTAAAAGGAACCCGATTCTTTAAGCGGTCATACAGCGCAGTAGTGCCAATACCTAAAAACTTGGAGAAATTATAGTTGCTACCGAAGTACTCAGCAATAAACCCTCTCAGATATGCATAATTAAATTCATTTTGAATCATAATTTCACCGCCTTTCCTTTTATTTGTACGGCTTTCCGTATTTATATTGTAAATCATAAACGCATTTATGTCAACGGATTTCCGTATATTAAACACAGTTTTGCGTTGCAATAGCTCTAATTTCCGTATATACTGTATCATAAGGAGGATATTGATAATGGAAGATGTTTTAATTCGCCGTATCAAAGACAGTATGAAAACAAAAAATATAACACAAGCTGAACTTTCTAAGATTACTGGAATCCGCGCATCGTCAATTTCTGATTATTTAACTGGAAAATATCAACCTAAACAAGATAAAATATCATTAATTGCAGAAGCTCTGTCAGTTAATCCTGGTTGGCTGATGGGTTATGAAGATACCCAATTTACTACTAATGTAGCTAATGATTTACACGATTCACATTTGCCCGATCCTGTATATTCAAAAGATGAGCAAGAATTAATAAACATGTATAGAAAATTGGATATTGTAGATAAAGCTGAAATTCGCGGTGAAATCAAGGGCCTTTTAAAAGCTGAAAAATACACACCTGAAATTCAAGACGAGATAATTTGATTATCATTAATTTTAAGAAAGAATATTAGAACATTTTATTATTTAAGGAGGAATCATCATGAACATGAAAAAAATCGCCATTAGTCTAGCTACAACATGCTTTTTGGGTGTATCTTTAGCTTTTGCACAAGTACATATACCTTACGACCAGTTTCAACTTGGTGGTCTGCACTTGTACAACGCAAAAGATTATATACACAGTATTTATGGTAATCCAACTAATACATCTACTAAATATACTAAAACGCGTTATGGTACAACAAGAATTGATTATACAGAAACTTATGGTAATTCTGTTGACATCACCTATTTTGGCATTGTCGGAAGCCGCCCTATTACCGACACAAGCAGAGCTTCAAGCATTACAGTTACAGCTAATAACGGCTGGGCGACGTATCATGGAGCTACAGTAGGCATGAAAGAAAAGGAACTTCGTACAACTTACGGTGACCCAACGGATGTTTTTAAAAAGAATGGCATAACGTACTATCAGTATGTCGGTTATCATTGTCTTGCTTACTATGTCTTCGGGATTAAAAACGGCAAAGTTGTATCTATTATGATGACTGGTGACGAATAGAGGTGCAGATTATTGGATACGTTAAAAATCATTGTTGGAGTTATCATTGCTGTTTTTATCATTCGCTATATCGTTAAGAAGTATAATACCTTAAGTGTTTACAGGGAACCTGTCCGGAAAACTTGGGCAGACATAGATACGTATAAGGCCCAAAAGCAAAACACGCTCCAACGGCTATATGAAATTACAGAACAATTCAGCCAGCAGGAAAGAAATATCCACATGCAGACAACCCTAGCGAATATGTCGCGCAGCAGAGCTAATTTTCAAGCGTTAGCAACTACATATCCCGATCTGAAATCAAATCAGACGTACATTTCGTTAATGTATAGCGTAGAAACATTAGAACACAATATTCAAAACAGCCAGAAATTATATCATGAAGCTGTCAGTAAATATCAAACGGTACGCAGCCAGATTCCCTATTGCTTTTTTGCTTTACTATTTGGATTTAAAACTGCTGAGTACAATTCTGAAAAAGAGCCGGATACAACACTAGCAGCAGAATTAACTCCCCCATCGCCGCCACTCAAACCAACAACTACTAGTTTGGCAGTTGAATATCATTGTCCCAACTGTCATGCTAAATTACAGCAGAAAACCGGCAAATTTGGAACATATTGGCGATGTGAAAATAAAAAATGTAATGCAGATTTCACAGATCAAGATAATAAGCCTGTCATTATTCCATGCCCGGATTGTCACAACGGATATCTTCACAAACGGAAACTTGGCAGTCAAGAATACTGGACATGCAGTAATTATCCGAACTGTAAAGCAAAATATCCGGCCAATATTTCCTTTCTCGTTAAATAACTTAATTTTCATAACGGCCTCCTCCCTTCGTATAAATCTTGACATATACAAAGGGAGGTAATTTTGTCAATAAATTCATTAAGGAGCAGATTTATGAAAAGATACGTAACGTATTTTCGTGTTTCGAGTGAACGACAAGTCGAAATGAACACTGTCCAATCACAGAAGATATATGCACAGAAATATATTGCCAATCGAAATTTAAATATTGTAAATTCTTATGAAGATGATGGCGTCAGCGGTATGCTTCCTCTATCACAGCGGCCTGCCGGGTCTCGTCTAATGATGGATGCTACTAACCATGAATTTGATTATATCCTTGTGTATAAGCTCGATCGGCTTGGCCGTGATGCCGTAGATACACTTGTCACTATCCGTGACTTAAACAATCTTGGCATTCACATCGTGAGCATGACTGAAAATATTAATGAACAATCCACAGAAGACGATTTAGAAACGCCGCTGCGTATCATTTTTGCTGATCACGAACGAAAAAAATTTCTTCAGCGCAGCCGCGACGGTATGGAACGCAAAGCCCGCGAAGGGAAATATCTCGGAGGCATAGTGCCGTTTGGATATACAAAAACATCTGACGGGTATATTGCTATTAATGACCTCCCTATTGACGGCCATCCGGAGTGGTCTGAAAGAAAAATGGTTGAGTACATGTATAATTCACTCGCTCATGACAAAAAAGCAACTTCATGGACTATCGCGAACTATTTTAACGGGCTGGGGCTGCCAACTGCATACGGAAACGGACATGCAACTACCGCAAAACGAACGCATAATAACTGCATGTATTGGCGTGGATCTGCCATCACACGCATTGTACACAGCACGGTCAATAAAGGATTCCGTCAGTATGGAAAACACACAAAACATCTTGACAAGGAAATAATCGTGCAAAAAGTTCCGGCAATCGTTAATGCGGAAATTTTTGAAAAAGCAAATGAAAAATTAAAATCAAATCAGCTTGAAGCTGTGCGTAATAAGAAACATAATTATCTGCTACATGGCTTAATATACTGTGGCATATGCCACCACAAGTACGGCGGCAGCGCAAGCAAAAATGTCCGCGTGTATCAATGTGTTTATCGAAATAAGCATAAAGTGCCGAATGATCCACCTTGCAATAATCAGGCTATTAATGCAGAACTGCTGGAAACAAAGGTTTTGACTGACTGCAATAACTACATACATGACCACGAAAAATCGATCGCATTAATACGAAAAAAAATGGAAAGGAAATTACCGAAAACAGCAAAAGACGAAAAAAACGAACTGGCTGCAGTAACAGATGCTTTAACGGCTAAAGCCAAAGAACGGGCCAGAATCATTGACGCATATACGAGCAGCATTATTACTCAAGATGATTTAAAGCAGCAAATTGCGAAAATAACGAGAGAAACGAATGCACTGCAGCATAGAAAAGAACTGATACTAAATGCACATGAAATTAAGGAAGAACAAGAAAAATATTTAACAAATATAAAAAATATGCTGCTCAAGTATCAGCATATAGACATGTTAACAGCTGACTATGATACACAGCGATTTATTGTCAAAAACTTTCTTAATAAAATTGTGATTTATCCTAAAGAACGTTTATCCAGGCAAATTTATTTTGAATACATCTTTTCAGATAATATCTTTTCAGATAATAATTTAGAAATGGGATCATCAAACTCCCATTTTTAATCTCGGGTATTATGCACACGGGCATGGGTTCATGGCAGCAATTAAGACAAAACGAGCCGGATAGGATAAGGCCGCGTTGACACGAGCGATGTGGACAATGCCGTCTTCCAGAGGTTGCCGCAGTACTTCCAATACGGAACGGGGAAATTCTGGCAGTTCGTCAAGAAAAAGGACCCCATTGTGGCTGAGTGTCACTTCTCCCGGCTTAGGAATCGAGCCGCCGCCAATTAAACCTGCTGTGGAAATGGTGTGATGCGGGCTGCGAAATGGACGGACCGACATCATTTGCGATTGTTTAAATAAACCGGCAACGCTATAAATTTTGGTAACTTCCAGCGATTCCTGATGATTCATGGGAGGCAAAATCGTAGGAATGCGTTTGGCAAGCATCGTTTTTCCTGAACCGGGCGGGCCAATCATGAGCACATTATGGCCGCCAGCAGCGGCTATTTCTAGCGCGCGCTTAGCGGTAAACTGGCCTTGAACTTCAGAAAAATCAACAGTATACTCCGGCGTACTGTGCAGTGAAGCGGCAGGAACAGCCGGAGAAAGCCGTGTCGTTCCTAATAAATGCTCAACAATATCAGAAAATGCAGACACAGCATAAATAACAGCATCACCGCAAAGAAGGGCTTCAGCAGCATTGTCTGTACTGACAAAAAACGTATGGAAACCATCTGCTACACCCTGTAAAATCATGGGCAAAATTCCCGTTACAGGGCGAACGTTGCCGTCTAACGCCAATTCACCGATAAACATCGTTTGTTGACATTTTTCGGCTGGAATTTGCCCGCTGGATACCATAATGCCAATAGCAATAGCAGCATCCAGGCCGGCACTGTCTTTTTTAAGGTCGGCGGGGGCCAAATTGACCGTAATGCGGCGCATGGGAAACTCATAGCCGCTGTTTTTCATTGCTGAGCGAACTCGTTCTTTGGATTCTTTGACTGATGTAGTGGCTAGACCCACGATTTCAAAAGCCGGCAGTCCATTGGAAATATCTGTTTCAACGGTAATAATATTGCCGTGCAATCCTAAAATAGTAGCACCATAGATACGTGCAAACATAGGCAGCTCCTTATTCTACGCTTAAAAAGGCGTGTGGAATATGATGAATACGAAATCCCGCAGAAGACGGCATGACTTCAATCACGTCAAAACGGCAGGGGGTATGCCATAGACCGTAATGTGATAAATAAGATTTAGCTGTCAGCGTGATTTTATGCTGTTTGTGCTTTTCAACGGCCTCTGCAGGTTGACCATACTGCCGGGAATTGCGGGTTTTCACTTCAATAAAAACAATCACGCTGCCGTCCTGAGCAATCAAATCTATTTCTCCCAGACGGCTGCGGTAATTTTGGCAAAGAATCTTGTAGTGTTTCTGATTGCGAATATACTGCGCAGCAGCTTCTTCACCGCGCATACCTAATTTTTTATCGTTCATGCGGTATACCTCCGTCATTATGAGTATATCTTTACTATACCAGACAAAGATTAAAATAAGATTAGAATTAGATTAAAATAAAATTAAAATTCATATTTTTTATAAAATGCAGTAATGAGTGGTATACTTTTGTTCACTAAAAAGTATGGATTTTATCCTAACTTTTCTTAAATATTTTTTAATTAAACGGCCATACATCCCCCGCCAATACCCGGTAAGTTTATATATAATCAAGGTTTCCCCTATCTTTTTGCCTATAGCGATGATATAATAAAAAAGTTATACAAAAGGAGGATTCCATGTTAGAAAAATTCCAAAATTTAAATATTAGCGACGTGATTATCCAGGCTCTCAACGAAATGGGGTTTGAAGAACCTACCCCCATCCAGGCCGGTGCCATTCCAGTAGCTATGGCTGGTAAGGATATGATTGGCCAGGCTCAGACTGGTACAGGCAAAACCGCTGCATATGGTATTCCTGTATTGGAAAAAATTTTAGCAGCTGAACCGACAAAAGATATTCAAGCCGTTATTTTATCACCGACTCGTGAACTGGCTATGCAGGTAGCGGAAGAATTGAATCATTTGGCACAATTTACACCTATCCAAACGATTCCTATTTACGGCGGCCAGGATATGGAACGCCAACTTCGCCGTTTGCGCAAATGCCCGCAAATCGTCGTCGCCACGCCGGGACGTCTTATTGACCATATGAAACGAGGCACTATCAGCCTCAGCCACTTATCTACGATTGTTTTAGATGAAGCAGACGAAATGCTCGACATGGGCTTTATTGAAGATATTAATTTGATTATGGCTGCTACGCCGGACACACGGCAGACACTGCTGTTCTCAGCTACGATGCCTAAGCCGATTCAGACGCTGGCGGAAACGTTTCTCCATGACCCTGAAATCGTCCGCATGAAAGCCAAGGAAGTAACCATTGACCTCATTGAACAATCCTACATCGAAGTGCCGGACCGTCAAAAATTCGATATTCTGTGCCGTCTGCTTGATTTGCAGGAACCGGATTTAGCGATTATTTTCGTCCGCACCAAACGTCGTGTTGACGAAGTATCGGAAGCATTGAAAAAACGCGGTTATTCTGCTGAAGGCATTCACGGCGATTTGACGCAGGCCAAGCGCGATGCCGTAATTCGTCAGTTCCGTGAAAAGACGATTGATATTCTCGTCGCTACAGACGTAGCGGCCCGCGGTTTGGACATCAGCGGCGTTACGCATGTCTTCAATTATGATTTGCCGCAGGACCCGGAAAGTTATGTACACCGCGTAGGCCGGACAGGCCGTGCCGGACAAAGCGGTGAAGCTACGACGTTTGTCATTCCCCGCGAAATCGAACATCTGCGTGCTATCGAACGACTTATCAAACGCCGCATTGCCCGTCGTAAAGCCCCGACATTTTCAGAAGCACTGGAAGGTGCACAACAGGCAGCTATCCGCCGTCTTGTAGCTGCCACCGAAGATGAAAGTGCCGTCACGTACCGTGCCAACGCAGAAGAACTGCTCACACATTTTGACTCCGTAGCCCTGCTCTCTGCAGCTATCAAGCTGCTCACCAAAGAACCGGATATGACACCTGTCAAAATCACGGAAGAAGCACCGCTTCGTGTTCGTCATTCCCGTCGTCCGCAAGGCCGCCGCAATGACCGCAACCGCGGTGACAGACGTTCTCGCCGTGATTTCAAAAACGGCAGCGGAGAACAACGGGACGGAGAACGCCGCTTTACTAAACGCCGTCATTTCTCCTCCAATTCCAGAAACCGCAGCGAAAACGGACAAGATTACCGTCGTACAGAAAAAAAAGTACATAAAGAACCTAATCGTTCAGTCTTTAAGCCTTATTTCAAAGACTAACTGCCAGATAAACAGAAACGGGGCTGTAACAAAATGAGCTTTTTTAGCCCATTTTGTTGCGGCCCTCTTTCTTT
>CAVKEA010000048.1:0-21041 GCA_963655305.1 bacterium | reverse complement strand
GCACGGACGAAAACAAAAACACGTGGCCGACGAACTTCTACATGCGTGCCGATACGGGCAAAGTAGGTAACGCCAAATTCAGCATCTTTGGCAGCAAACGGGAAATCATGCCGGTATATTCAAAAGATGTAGAGTTTAATGCGAATAATTCTGTGCTGTTCCAAAATTTCCGTCCCTCTTTGCGATATTATGGTGATACAAAAACGATTGGTGCTACGGGCGAAGTAGAACTTAATGAAAATAACAAACTTTCTTTTCGTGTGATGAACGAAAAAGAAGATATGCAGCGGCGCAATCACTCAGCAGATGGTGGCGATTTTGAACCGATGCAGATTTTTAAACGAAATATGACGCGTGACACGTATGCTTTATCTTATACTGGTAAAAATGATAAGCATGATTGGAAAGTAGATGTCAATTATGGCAATATGAGAGAAGATGACTCTACGCTTTTGACATATTATGGTTCGGGGCATGATCAATATAGTGGAAAAAATATATTGGCGACAGTAGATTGGTTAGAACATAAACAATTGGATGTCAATGCGACGATGAATACGCAGGTCAATGACAAACATTTACTTACCTATGGTATTGGATATACGGATGAACGAGCAGATGGGACAAGACTAAAAAATGCACCTAAAAGATGGACGAAAAGCATTGATCCTTGGAAATATGATAAATCGTTGTATGTGCCATATGGCAGTACAGAGCCGGATTCATATATTCATGATTATGTATTTAAGCAAGATAAGAATGGGCTGATATGGGATAAGGCATCAGAATATTATGGTGGTACAACACCGGCATTTACAGAAGAAGATGCCCAAATATTAAGCAAACATCCAGAAGTAATTGCAGCCATGGTGCAATATGGATTGGGATCTTCAGCAATTGGTGCAGATTTAACGTCCTTGGGTATAGATTGGAAGGGGGATTCAGCATTACAGAAACGATTTGAAGATTTTAATACCGCATTAAAGGAACAGAATAAAGAGTATTTAGATAAGGGCAGTTCCGTAACATCTATATATAATGTTTTGCCTGTATTGGGGTATTATGAACTTTTAAAATCTGTTATGGGTGATGCCTATACTAGAGATGAAAATATCTTGTTCAATGGCAAATATTATGGACAAGAATTTTTAGAAAGAGAAAATCAAGTATCCGGTGGTGAAGCACGGATTCAGCGTCGGCATGCCTTTATTCAAGATACATGGCAGGTCAACGATGATACCATCATTACGCCGATTCTTCGCGTAGACCATAGTGATTTGTTTGGCACCCATGCGACGGCCAATTTGGGGATGACACACAACCTCAACGGCAATGCTCACCGCCGTTTGAAAATCAATGCCGGCACAGGCTATGCCGAACCGGGCATGGGCGAACTCTATTACAACTGGGAAATGTACGGGTCTTCCGGCGGCAATCGCTATGGCTGGTACTGGATTGGCAATCCCAATTTGAAACCGGAAAAATCGGTCAATTTCGATATTTCTCTTGAAGGAGAAAACAATAAGACCTATGCCAAAGCCTCGGTATTTCATAATGTTATCAATGATTATATGACTTCGTATTTTATGGGACAACTTATTGACTTTAATCAATTAGGAGCTAATACAGTTTTTAATGCTGATAGAATTTACAGCTTTAAAAACATCGGCAAAGCAGAAATTACAGGCTTTGAAGCCGAAGTACAGCAGCGGTTTAATGACAAATGGTCGGCAAAACTGGGCTATGCGTGGCTCCACGCTATCAATAAGAGCGACCCGGACATGCCGCGAACCTTGCTGGACCGGCCGCAGCATAAAATAGACATCAGCTTCAATTACGAAGACAAAAAGCATGGCTGGAAAGCGGCTCTTTGGGGTGACTATTATATTCATATGCTTGACAGCAACTCGGTTACGACGGCGTTCACATCAGCGGATGTAGATGCCAATGGCAACTGGAAAAAGAAACAGGCTGATTACCAAAAGAAGACCTTTGGCATTTGGAATTTCATGGTAGAAAAACAAGTCAATCCTGATGCGACTATCTATGTAGGAATAGATAATCTCTTTAATCATCGTGATGACGACAGAGCCTATGCCGACAGAACCTACCGCATCGGTGCTAATATCAAGTTTGGCTATGATGCCAAAGCGGCGGCAGAAAAAGCGGCGAAGAAGGCCGCAGCCAACGCACAGGGAACGGCAGAACCCAGCGCAGTCGATACGACAGCTGACAACGGCACGGTCATTATGAACCAAGGGGATTGGTTCCTGACACGTCCGTCTGATAAGGATGCAGCGCGCAAACAAGGCGATGTCAAGCTCATTGGTGATTACCGAGTTCGTTCCAATATGTATGGCGGTCAGGATAATGTAGCCATGACATTAAATAAGAACGGCAATGCAGATAATGGTGCTGTAACTAACATGAAAAATGCTCCGGGCCATGGTTTGGAACAACGGCTGCGCCTCGGCGTCGATGCCCAGCTTGGCGACAACACGAATTTGCTCGTCGAAGGCTCTTCGGGCAATACGGTGGACACCAAATACAGCAAAGCTGACAAACGCGGCCTCCATGACACGCGGCTCGAACGAGCAGAACTCAACCAAAAAGCCAATAAATGGGACTTCACTATTGGCCGCCTGACTGAAAAGATGGGTGTGACGGGCTACTGGTTTGGCAAAGAATACGACGGCGTCCGTGCAACATGGACAGGCGATAAGACGCAGGTTCGCATCGGCTACGGGGATTTCAGCAAGAGTACGGGAATTACGGATTCCGCATATGTTCATGCAGAATCTGCTATGATTACGCGTCCGGTTACTTTGGCAGAACTCCTTGGCATGTATCCTGGATGGACAGATAATCCGGATGGTGGTCATAGCAGTGGTGAGGTTGTACAATACCAAAAAGGATTAGATGGTACGCAGTGGCAAAATTCGTCATATAATTATCTTTTAAAATATGTTCATGCAGGTGAAACATTGCAGGCTGACGGTACGTGGCAACGAAATACAGGCCTTACTGATTTAGATGTTGCTAACTTGCGTATGCAAGCATTACAAGAATTGAACACCCAACTTTTGACTGTTGCTAATGCGTACCCAAATGATGCAAGTGCGCTTACCTATGGAGGAAATTGGTATAAAAATACTTTCTTAGCAAGTCATGATGATCCTGCTTCTAGTTCTAGCTGGTCTGCAGGAACCAAATCCAATACTGCGATTTATTTCCATACAATTAATACGGATGGAACAATAAATACAGACTCGATATCGACTAAGATGTTAAATGTACGTGCTAAGAGCTATAAATATGAAAAATTGAAAGATAAAAGTTGGGGCGAACTGTTGGATGCAACGCCTGATGCAGAATATGGTACTGTTGGGAAACGTAATATTTATGAATATTTAGATTCTGTATATAACGCAGTTACCATATATTGTACAAAAAACAGCTCATATAAAGGTAAAACCCCGTTTGTAGATACCGAAGGAAAGGCTCTAAGTAAATCGGAAGCATTGGATCAAATGTATATTCAGTTTGTGGGTGGAGATCCGCGGCGTACGCAACCTAGTGGTGCTGTTAAAGTAATGCCTAGTGGAGCAAAAAATCCTGCATATAATAATCAACCAACGGGCATAATGGATAAATTATTCTATCAACTTAGAAGCTTTGATCCCTTTGGACAAGTAGAAGTGCCTATTAGTGCATTAGGTGCTTTAGTACAAGTTCCTGGTGTTGAATTGAAACAAGATATTATACCAGCTATCGACAGAGCCACATTTATCCAGGTACGTCAAAAACTCAACGATAATTTGGGATTGACTGCATGGTATCTCCGTTCGTCTGGGGAAGAACATCACAAGACTGGTTATAACGAAGACATGAGTATTTATCAACAGGATATGAACGTTGCCAACGTCTTTGGCTTGGGCGCGCAGTGGAAACTGGGAGCATCCCGCCTGTCCTTTGATTGGGGCGTCAACCGTTCTGAAACAGGGCGTTACTTCAACGGCGGCAGAGATGCATACGGCAGATATACGGGCGGCGGCTCGAACCCGACCTTCTGGGTACTCCGGGCGGACATCGGCCATGCCGATACAGATCGGCCGGGGAGCTGGAATGCCTTTGCGGACTACAAATACTTCCAGCACGGTGCCTTCTTTGGCGGCAACGGCACAGAAGCTCTGCCGGACAGATACCTCGACGGCATCCGCAGCTTCACCTTGGGCGCAGGCTACGTTCCGGCGAAGAACTTCCTCGTCGAAGCATTCTACACCTTCGGCGCGAAATCCACAGGCCAGCGGGATACGCTCTACGGACCGGAATCCTTCACGCTGGGTGACTACACGCGCGTACAGGTAAGCTACAAATTCTAACAATTTCATATGGTAGGCAATACGCCAGCATCAGATATATCATTACTCCCTTTCTGATATATCTGTGTTGATATACAAACAGCCATACAGGCAGTGCAGTTCTTTCTCTCTATCGATGCACTGTCGTCTGTATGGCTGTTCTTTTTATTTCTGCCGCCGGATATTTGACAAGCCGGGGGATAGTTGGTACTATGGTGTCAATAGAACCTGACATATTTCTCTATGGTGAGAGGGATGCGTCGGGTCTTTTGATTTTTTGTTGCTAATAGGAGATATAGGTATGGCTGAAAAACGTATGGCGACGGTGTATTTGCTGGGCAGGCAGTGCACGGTGCCTGATGATTTGACGATTATGCGGGCGATGGAATATGCAGGGTTTCGTTTGGTGCGCGGCTGCGGCTGCCGCAGCGGCTTTTGCGGTGCTTGTGCCGTAGTCTATCGGCTGCAGGGACAGACGGAGCTCACGTCGGCACTGGCCTGTCAGACGAAGGTGGAAGACGGTATGTGTGTCGGGCGGCTGGAATCGTTTCCCATTCACAAAATGCAGTACGATTTGGAAAATCTGCCTGTCGCCGGGAATGTAGTAGGACAGCTGTACCCGGAGATTTACAACTGTATTCACTGCAATGCGTGTTCCAAGAGCTGTCCTCAGGGACTGAATGTCATGAAATATATTGCCTTGGCGCAGCGCGGTGACTATGCCGGCTGTGCCAAGGAATCGTTTCGCTGTGTCAGCTGTGATATTTGCGCGTCCCGCTGTCCCGTCAAAATCAGCCATAGTGCCGTAGGACTGCTGGCGCGGCGGCTGATGGGGAAATTTATCGCCAAAAAGAGCCGGCCTTTGGCAAAACGGGTCCACGAAATCGAAACAGGAGCCTATGCCGACGAGATGGAAGCATTGGCCCATATGTCGAGCGATGAACTGCGTCGTTTGTATGAACAGCGGGATATTGAAAAATAGGAGGCTCTTATGAAATATACAGAAGAAATGCTGGCATCACAAGCCCGCGTCGAAGCGACGCGGAATCTGCGGCTTCATGAAGAGCTGCGGCGGTACACACCGGAAGAAAAGCAGGAATTGCTGCTCCATTATCATCCGGATTATAAACGGGAAAACTTTGCGGTGCTGCAGGTAGGCCCCAACAAAGGCGACAAAGTCCCCAAGGAACTGGCGGCGGTCTTGGAAGGAAAAAGTCGCTTGGAAGGGGTCTCGATAGAGCTGGCGCATGCCGCGTATGACACGGATGTGCTGATTATTGGCGGCGGCGGTGCCGGAGCGGCGGCTGCCATAGAAGCCCGCAAGCACGGCGCGTCGGTCCTGATAGCGACGAAGCTTCGCCTGGGCGATGCCAATACGGGAATGGCCGAAGGCGGCATTCAGGCTGCAGACGGAGAAGAGGATTCGCCGGCCATGCATTATTTGGATGCCATCGGCGGCGGCCATTATAAAAATATTCCGGAATTGCTGGAACGACTGGTCATGCACGGCCCGGCGGCGATTCAATGGCTCGGCGAGCTGGGCGTCTTGTTTGACAAACAGGAAGACGGCTCTATGGTGACGACGCACGGCGGCGGCACGTCACGCAAACGAATGCATGCCTGCGGTGATTATACGGGCGCAGAAATCATGCGGGTGCTGCGTGATGAAGTGCGGAATATGGGCGTGCAGGTCGTCGAATATTCACCGGCCGTCGAATTGGTTTTGGATGAAGAAGGCAAAGCGGCAGGAGCCGTGCTTTATGATTTTGATACGCGGGAATATCGGGTCGTGCGTGCCAAAAGCGTTATTTTGGCGACAGGCGGTGCCGGGCGGCTTCATTATCAAGGGTTTCCCACATCCAATCATTATGGCTCTACGGCAGATGGGCTGGTCTTGGCCTATCGGGCGGGCGTCCCTTTGATATATGCCGATGCGATTCAGTATCATCCGACAGGGGCTGCCTATCCGCCGCAGATTTACGGTGCCTTGGTCACGGAAAAGGTGCGTTCCCTCGGGGCGATGCTGGTCAATACAGACGGTGATGCCTTTCTCCATCCGCTGGAAACGCGTGATGTCGTGGCGGCTGCGATTATCCGCGAATGCACGGCTCGGCACAAAGGCGTCCATGCCCTGCATGGGCCGGCTCTCTGGCTGGATACGCCGATGGTCGATATGCTCCATGGTGAAGGCACGATGGCTCAGCGCCTGCCGGCGATGATTCACATGTATGAAAAATTCGGCATCGACATCCGCAGACAGCCGATCTTGGTGTATCCGACGCTGCATTACCAAAACGGCGGCATTTGCATTGACAAACACAGTGCGACGAAGATTCCGGGCTTGTATGCAGCCGGTGAGGATGTAGGCGGTATTCATGGTACAAACCGGCTGATGGGCAACAGTCTGCTGGATATTATTGTCTTTGGCCGTATTGCTGGAACCGAAGCGGCCCGCTACAGCAAGACGGCCAAACTGGGCGCGTTGTCGCTGCAGCATGTCCGGCGGTTTGCCGCGGAAAAGGAAGCCGCCCGTTTCCAAGACGATACGCCGTCGCCCAAATTGCTGCCGAATTATACGCATAACAGGGGCATGCAGGGCTGAAGAAGACTGCTTTATTCTGCAGGATAGATGTGATACAATGACTACACGACAGATACCAATATTGTTGCCGGTGAAGGGAGCGTGCGTATGAGCTGGCAAATTGAAAAAAAGTTGACAGAGCGGCTGCAGGAAGAAGACGGGTATTATAAATATCCCTTTGGGACGCGGCATGCCATGGCTATTTGTTATCCGAATACGTATGAAGTAGCCATGAGCAATTTGGGCATGCAGATTATTTATAAAATGGTAAATGAACGGCCGGATTGGCTTTGTGAGCGGGCTTTTTTGCCGGATAAGGAGCTGAGTAAGCTCTATGCCAAGCAAAAAACGCCGCTGCTCACGATGGAAAATCAGCGGCCTCTCTGCGATTTTGAGATTATAGGGCTGTCCGTCAGCTTTGAAATGGATTATTTTCATGTACCGGAAATCCTGGAGCAGGGACGTGTCCCTGTACTGGCAGCCGCACGCCGTGATGAAGACCCGCTGGTCGTCATGGGCGGACCTGTCGCTTTTTTTAATCCGGAACCGTTGTCGCCTTTTGTCGATGTGTGTTTGATTGGCGAAGGGGAAAGCCTGATGCATCCGTTTTTGGATACGTATCTGCAAGGCCGGGAAGAAGGGCTGTCCCGGCATGATTTGCTGATGAAACTGGCCCAGCTGCCGGGAGTCTATGTCCCGTCTCTCTATGTGCATGAATACGACGAAGCGGGAGAACTGGTGAAGATTACGCCGGAAGCGGGCGCGCCGCTGCATGTCAAACGGCAGTGGCAGGAATTGACGGAGCCGGGGGAAACGGTAGTCGCGACGCCGCACACGGAATTTGGCGCGATGTACTTGATTGAAATTGCCCGGGGGTGCGGCCGGCACTGCCGGTTTTGCATGGCAGGCTACTGCTACCGCCGTCCGCGCGTGCGGCCGCTGGAGTATGTCGAACAAGCGGTGCTGCGGGGCAAAGCGCTCGGTAAGAAAATCGGCCTGATGGGGGCGGCGATTTCCGATTATCCGTATATTGATGAACTAGTGACCTTTATCCGCAGTCAGGGCCTGGCTTTTTCCTGCGCGTCTCTGCGGGCCGACTCGATTACGCCGACGATTGTCAAAGGATTGGCAGAAAGCGGCCAAAAGACGATTACGCTGGCTCCGGAAGCCGGCAGCGTACACATGCGGGATATTATCAACAAAGGGATTACGGAAGACCATTTGCTGCATTCGATTGATTTGGCCACCGCGGCCGGCATTCGCCATGTACGTATGTATATTATGATTGGCCTGCCGATGGAAACGGATGAAGATATTCAGGGCATCGTAGACATGACGCGGCGTGTGCAGCAGCACATGGCGGCGATTGGCAATTTAAACAAGATTACGCTGAGTATCAACCCGTTTATTCCCAAGCCCTGCACGCCTTTTCAATGGATGGCGATGACTGACAAGAAAACCGTAGAAAAACGGCTGGCATATATCAAAAAATCGCTGGATAAAGATAAACAGATTGAGATTTTGGCAGAACCGCTGCGGCAGTGTTATATCCAAGGGGTATTGTCCCGCGGGGACCGCCGTGTCGGCGAACTGCTGGTCAAGGCGCACGAATACGGCGGCGTCAAAGGCTGGAAACGGGCGGCGAAAGAAATGCGGTTTGATGTCAAACGCTTTTTGTATACAGAACGGGATGTACAGGCTCTGCTGCCGTGGAGCGTACTGGACATGGGGCTGGCTCCGTCGTATTTAGTGCATGAACTGGAACAAGCCCGCAAGGGAGCCTTTACGATTCCCTGCTTTGACGGCTGTCATCGGTGTCATGTGTGTGGAGGTGCTGATGGGAACGCAGTGGATTGAACAGGCGAACGGCATTGCTTGGGAAGAAAGCCGGCTGCTGCAGCGGGCAGGTCTTTGTCACGGCGTCACGGGCCGCGGCGGCGGCGTCAGCCAAGGCTGCTGGCAGTCGCTGAATATGTCACTGACTGTCGGTGACGATCTGCAGAATGTATTGGAGAACCGACGCCGGCTGTGTGCCGCCCTGGGTGTTTCTGTCAACCAGATGACGGCTGTGCAGCAGGGAAAAGGCAATCATATCGTAGTCGTCGGCAAAGAAGAATGCGGCAGCGGCGCTGGGGCGGCGGCAGACGCACTGCCCCATGCGGACGCACTGATGACGGACATACCGGGAGCGCTGCTGCTGGTGCAGGTGGCCGATGCCGTGCCGGTGATTCTCTTTGATGCGAAACAAAAAGCCTGTGCCGTGATTCATGCCGGGCTGTACAATACGGCGGCCCATATTACGACCAAGACGGTATGGGCTATGGAATTTGTCTACGGCTCAAAGCCGCAGGAGCTGACGGCATATATCGGACCGTCTGTATGCCCGGCTCATTTGACTATCCGCAGAGAACTGGCAAATGCGCTGGCAATGGCAAATCCAGGACCCAAGGACGCGGTGCGGGAAGAACAGGGAGCAGTGACCGCCGATGTAAAGGCACTGCAGTATCAGGCACTGTGTCAGGCAGGGCTGCAGCCGGACCATATTGACGTAAGCTGCCAGTGTGTATATGAAACGCCGCAGCGGTTCTTTTCCTACCGCCGGGACGGCGGCCGCACAGGCCGTATGGCCGCGTTTGCCATGCTGCCATAATTTCCGGGGGTTGGACGGACTTTTTTTATAAAAATACTAGCATTTATAACTGCAAATATATATAATAGAAATAGTGTAATGTTTTATAAAGTACGTCGTATGTGCGACTGAATTATATACACTGCGGAGGGATTACGTTTTGATAAAAGAGAATATTGCAGCAGTACAAAAAAGAATTGCTGATGCAGCTGCCCGTGTGGGCAGAACCGATGCGATTACGCTCGTAGCGGTTACTAAAAATCATCCAGTTGAGTACATGAAAGAAGCGGCCGCGAATGGCATCACAGATGTAGGGGAAAATCGCGTGCAGGAAGCGCTGCAAAAATTGGAAGCATTTCCGGAAAATCATTTGAAATGGCATTTGATTGGCCATTTGCAGACGAATAAAGCCAAACATGCGGTGGAACATTTTGACCTTATTCATTCTGTCGATTCGGAACATTTGCTGAAGGCAGTAAACAAAGAAGCAGCTAAATTGGGGAAAGTGCAGGATATTTTGCTGCAGGTCAATGTTGCCCGCGAAGAAAGCAAATTCGGCATGGAAGTAGAAGAATTTCCGGCTATGTGCGAATTGGCCAAAACACTGGCAAACGTTCGCGTACAGGGACTGATGTGCATTGCCCCGAATTTTGAACATGTAGAAGATGTGCGGCCCATATTCCGTATTGCCCACGCTCTCTATGAAGATATGAAGCCGAAATTTCCGGCCGGACAAATACAGTATTTATCTATGGGCATGACCCATGATTTTGAAATAGCAATCGAAGAAGGCGCAAATGTAGTCCGTGTAGGAACGGCTATTTTTGGCGCTCGTAATTACTAAGGAGGATACAAACCATGGGAGTAAAAAAATATTGGGACAGACTTGTTGGCACGATCAGCGGTGTAAATGATGATGATGATTTTGAAACAGATGAATTTGAGGATGAAGAACCAATGGAAGAAGAACAGCCGCAGCGCCGTGCGCCGGTAGCAGCCGCCACGCGCCGTCCGTCTTTGGGATATGCGCAGTCTGAACGGCCGCTGAAAATGATGATTGTAGAACCGGAAACGTTTGACGATTCCCAAAGTATTGCCGATTATTTGCGGGACCGCAAACCGGTTATTATTAATTTTGAATCGACGTCTCCTGATGTATCCAAACGAGTTGTTGATTTTATCAGCGGTGCAACGTATGCATTGGACGGCAATATCCAAAAAGTCGGCAAAGACATTTTCCTCTGCGTACCGAGCAGCGTCACAGTAGACCGAGGCAAACGGGATTACAACGATTTCAATACGACACAACTGGCTTGGGGCAATAAAGCACCGGAAGGCGGCAGTACGCCTCAGCAGTAAGCACAAGTGAGGAATAAGTGTGAAAAACAGAGATAGGATTATTCGATATTATAAAGGAACCGATAATGGCGAACTGGCTGCCAGATTGATCGACTTGGCAGACAGTACCGCCAAAGGCCGGCCGTATGCCGTCAGTGAGTTTGTATCACCGGGAGCAGTGCAGATAGGCGAAACGATTCAGGCCCATGTCCCTTCGCTGCTGCTGCGCACGTTTGGCGGCTATGAAGGAGCTGAACGCGTCAAAATGGCGTTTGTCAGCAGTGACTATGAAGGCCCTGTTGATTTTGGCCTGACAGCCTGCCGCGTTTCGTGGGACGCACGGTACCGCCTGCTGAGTCATCGCGACGTATTAGGTTCGCTGATGGGCTTGGGGATTGGCCGTGAACGGTTTGGTGATATTATCATGCAGGACGACGGTGCCGTGATTTTGGCGGATACGCCGCTGCTGCAGTATTTAAAACAGAATTTTACTAAAATTGCAATGGTTACGGTTTCCGTAGAAGAAATGCCTCTCAGCGATATTGCGCCGCGCCAGGAAAAAGTCAAAGAAATCAAGACGACGGTAGCATCGCTGCGGCTGGATGCGATTGCTTCTTCCGGTTTTGGCATTTCCCGTACGAAAGCAGCCGAAGCCATCAAGGGTGAACGCGTACAGGTCAACTGGCAGCCTGCCAAAGGACCTTCACAGGATGTACAGGAAGGCGATGTCATTTCACTGCGCGGCAAAGGCCGCATGGAATTGACGCAGATTACAGGGACATCCCGTAAGGGCCGCATTGGCGTACTGCTGAAACGATACATGTAATCGTCAGTGCCGAAGGCGCCAATGGATATGATTCGAGGAGGAATTTTACCATGCTAACACCAATGGATATTCATAATAAAGAATTTAAACGAGGGTTTCGCGGGTACAGTGAAGAAGATGTAGACGCCTTTATGGATGATATAGCCGGCGACTACGAAAAAGTATACCGGGAATATTGTGAACTGAAAGAACGCTGTGACAAGCTGCAGGATAAATTAACGCAGTATGAAAAAATGGAATCTACCATGAACAGCACGCTGATGCTGGCGCAGCAGACGGCAGAAAACGTCAAAGTATCTGCCCGCAAGGAAGCCGATTTGATTTTGCAGGAAGCTTCCAATAAGAAAAAGCAAATGATGGACGAAACGACGTTGAGTTTGCAGGCTTCTCAGCAGGAACTGGATAAAATCAAATCACAGACCCGTTCTTTCCGTGCCAAATGCCGTGCTATTTTGACAAGCCAGCTTCGCCTGCTGGATGACATGGTCATTGACGGCGAAGATGCGGATGCGGAATCGGAAGCAGCTGATACCACTGCTGCAGAAACAGCAGCGCAGACGGAAGACGTAAAAACTGAAGAATAAATCATGGATGTGCTCTCTTTCAGGTATGACGATGCAGTTAGGCCCGGCAGGGAGTATATTTGTATTGTGGAGGAATATAAATGAAACGTATATGTATGATTATTATGGCTTTTGTCATCATGACCATTGGCAGTGCGGCTGCGTACAACCCATATGCGCCCAATCCCTTTGACACGATGGAACGAAATTCTTGGGAATATACGTCGCTGTACACGTTAAGCAAAGAAGGGCTGACAGGCGCCGATATGTCCAAATTTTCTCCGACCTATTCGTTGACTCGCTATGAAATGGCTCAAATGGTAGAAACGGCTATGCACAACCGCAGCCGCGCTACAGCAGCGCAAAAGGAAACGATTGATAAATTGGCAGAAGTGTTTGCCGATGATTTGAAATATGCCGGCATCAGCACGGCGACAGCTCCGACAGAAGAAGGCGTACCGTTTGACTGGCAGAAAGGCGGTACGGCTAAATGAAAATGAATCCGCCCATCCGTCTGGTCGCTTTGGATTTGGACGGCACACTGCTGCGCAGTGACAAAACGATTTCGGCGCGTACGCTGCAGACGATTCAGGCTGCTCGGGAACAAGGCGTCATCGTAGCGATTGCTACAGGACGCATGTACAGTACAGCCCGTTCTTACGGCAAACTCCTGGGACTGGGAGATATGCCGATGGTCCTCTATGCAGGAGGCTTGATTCAGACTGTAGAAACAGGCAGAAAATTGTATGAAAAAACAATCTCTGTCGAAGATGCCCAAACGTTGCTGACTATAGCCAAAGAAAAAGGCTGGCAGATGCAGACGTATATTGATGATGTACTGCGCGCTGCCGTGTCAGAGCATTGGATTCAGGAATATGAACGAAAAACGGGGGCTCATGCTGTCATTTGCGGCGATACCTTTTATCAGCCGCAGGGGCCGTGCAATAAAATTCTCAGCCGCGGCAGCCATGAAGCACTGCTGCAGCGAAAAGCGTATATCGAAACACACATGCCGGGAAAACTGCAGGTGCTTTTTTCGGAAGATACGTTTTTGGAAATTATGCCCACGCAGGTAGACAAAGGAAAAGGGCTGCAGCGACTGGCTGATTTATTTGGCGTACCCATAGAAGAAACCATGGCTGCAGGCGATTCGCAGAATGATATAGACATGCTGAAAGCCGCAGGGCTGTCTGTCGCGATGGAAAATGCCCATGATGAAATCAAAGCGGCTGCGGACTGTGTGACGGCATCCAACGATGCCGATGGCGTTGCACAGGCGATTGAAAAATTTGTGTTGTAAATAAGGAGGCCCCTATGGAGCAGTTTCACTTGATTATCGTGACAGGTATGTCCGGTGCGGGCAAAAGTCATGCCGTACAAGTATTAGAAGATATCGGCTATTTTTGTATTGACAACATTCCGCCGGTACTGATTCCCAAATTTGCTGAATTGTGCATCAAAGGGGGCGAACGAGTCCGTCATGTTGCCTTGATTGCCGATATTCGCGGCGGCCAGTTTTTTGATGCGATGAGCCAGTCCTTAAAAGAATTGCAGAAACAAGGCGTGGACTATGAAATTGTCTTTATCGAAGCGTCGGACCAGGCGTTAATCCGCCGTTATAAAGAAACGCGCCGCGTGCATCCCTTGGCGCCGCACAGCCGCATCAGCCAGGGTATTGCCGAAGAACGGCGCCGTTTGGCAACGCTGCGCAAACAGGCCGATTTTATTATTGATACGAGCAATTTGAAGCCGAAGGAATTAAAAGAAATATTAGTCAAGAAATATGCGATTAATGACGGCAAAAAAAAAATGAATGTGACAGTCGTTTCGTTCGGCTTTAAACATGGCATGCCTATCGACGCCGACATTGTCGATGATGTGCGCTTCCTGCCCAATCCCTATTATATTGAAGAATATCGCCATAAATCGGGACGTGTGCCTGCTGTACGGGACTATGTCGAAAGTTTCCCGATTACAGCAGCGTTTAAGGAAAAATGGTTTGATATGATTGATTTTCTTCTGCCCAATTATGAACGGGAAGGGAAAAGCCAGCTCGTGATTGCTGTCGGCTGTACCGGCGGCATGCATCGCAGCGTCTGTATGGCAGAAGCGATGTACAAGCATTTGAAAGAAACGGGCGTCGATGTCACGATTGAACATCGCGATCTGTATAAAAATGACGTAGAGGAAGATGCGCCGGGGTACGAAGGACAATAATGGAGGTGTCGGCTCATGCGTTTTTTTAAATGGCTGCATCCGGGACTGCATATCAAACGCTGGCTTTTTATCTTTGGCCTGGGCATGATGGCTACCAGCTTTGGTTTGGTCCTGACCTTCAATTACCAATGGCTTGGTCAGATTGAAGAATGGATGTTCCGCATGCTGTACGAAATAACGGGACATTATAACTATACGGTGTTGGCGACATTGGGCATTGTTGTTCTTTGTATTGGCATTGTGATTATGGGCTGGTCTACCAAGCGGCTTATACGGACGATGCTCGGCGTTGTCATGCCCAATGAATCGGGAAATATCAGTGATTTGATATTATCCAACATTCAGCTTTCCAAAGGCCCGAAGGTAGTCGTTATCGGCGGCGGTACCGGGCTGTCTGTCATGCTGCGGGGACTAAAGACCAAAACCTACAATTTGACGGCAGTCGTAACGGTGGCAGATGACGGCGGCTCAACAGGCCGTATTCGCCAGGATTTGGATATCATTGCTCCTGGTGATTTGCGCAACTGCTTGGTCGCTTTGGCTGATAAGGAAGGTCTGATGGAAAAATTGTTTGCCCATCGTTTTGGCGGCTCTGGGAATTTGACAGGACACAGCTTTGGCAACTTATTTATCGCTGCGCTCATCGAAGTCCTGGGAGATGTAGAAGAAGCGATGGATGCGACGAGTAAGGTATTGAAAGTGCGCGGGAAAGTCATCCCGTCGTCGGCAGAAAAAATTTCTTTAAATGCCGAACTGACAGATGGACGGATTATTTGCGGCGAATCACAAATACCGCATGCACACGGCAAAATCAAGCGCGTGTTTACGACGCCGGAACAGCCGAAGGCGGTACAGTCTGCCGTAGAGGCTATTCGCAGTGCCGATGCTGTCGTGCTGGGACCGGGCAGTTTATATACCAGTATTATGCCTAATTTGTGTGTGCCGGAAATTGCAGAGGCAGTCTGCAGTAGTGCGGCCAAGAAGATTTATATTTGCAATGTAATGACACAGCCTGGCGAAACGGATGATTATTCCGTAGCAGATCATGTCAAAGCCATTCATCGGCAGCTGGGAAAACAGGTTATTGATTTTGTTATTGCCAATAACGGCAATATTGATACAGCGATTTTGCAGCGGTATGCTGCGGCTGGTTCTCATCCGGTCATTATTGACAAAAAGGAAGTCAGCCAGGCCGGTGCTACGCTGATTCTGTCTGATTTGGTCAATAAAGAAACGGGGGCTACCCATGATACCAAGAAATTGGCCAATGTCCTTTTTGATTTGATTAATGCGCTGCGGACCGATTTGTCGCCGGAATTGCTGCATTATTATTTGAAACGATATAATTTTAAACACCAATAGGAGGTGGGCATCATGTCGTTTGCCGAAGAGGTCAAAAATGAAATTGCCCACTATCAACCAGAAAATGCCGCCTGCCGCTCTGCTGAACTGGCGGCGTTGTTGTGTATGGGCGGCTCGTTGATATTAGGCTCACGAGGCTGTATAGGCATTGAATTCAGCACATCCAATAATGCCGTAGCGCGCAAAGCCTTGAAGATGTGGCGTCAGTCCTTTGCTATTCGTCCGGAAGTGCGGGTACGGCAGGGGCTGCGGCTGCGCAAAAAAAATTATTATATTTTGCGTGTACCGCCGACAGAGGCCAGTACGCGCGTGCTGAAGACGCTGTCCCTGTTTCCGGGAGCAGAAGAATTTGCTGCGATTGATTTGAAAAATGCCGATTGCCAGCGGGCTTTTTTACGGGGCGCTTTTATGGGCGGCGGCTCTGTCAATCAGCCTAAGGGAGATTATCATTTGGAACTGCTGACAGGCAATGAGTTTTTTGCCCAAAAGTTGTTGAAAATTATGCGGCGGTTTCATGTTCCGGCTAAAATGACGGACCGCAAAGGGGATTATCTCGTGTATGTCAAAGAAGGCAATGGCGTATCCGCTTTTTTGCAGTATGTCGGAGCGACGCAGGCCTATTTGGATTTTGAAAGCGTGCGCGTCGTCAAAGATATGCGGAATAATGTCAATCGTGTGGTCAATTGTGAAACCGCTAATTTACAGAAAACGGTAGACGCAGCGATTCGGCAGCGGCACGATATAGAAAAAATACAGGCGTCTGGCAAGTATAATCACATGACGACCAAACTGCAGGAAGCAGCAGAACTGCGGCTCCGTTATCCGGAAGCGCCTATGAGTGAGTTAGCTGCGTTATCGGGACTGACGAAATCAGGATTGTCCCATCGATTCAAAAAAATTGCTGCAATAGCTATGCAGTTAGAAGGAAAAGAGAAAGATGAAACCAATGAAGTTTTTTAAATATATAGTAAGTATACTGACTTTGACGACCCTATATGCCGCTGCGGCAGCCAGCCCGAATCCGAGTGATGCCGACACGATGAATCATATTGTCAATGCGCATATGGGTGTCATTGCCATGACAGAACCGGTCAATAAAGGAACGCTGTTATTTTCAGACAGCCCGGAATATCCGGAAGAAAGCGGTATATTGTATGGTGATAAAGTAAGCGGTGACTGCCGCATGTATTTTTATCATGTCAATCAGAGCAGTATACCGCGCAAAATTGTTGTCATTGCCTATAATCCAGAAGACAGCGATCAGGAAGTCATCCTCAAAAACTGTCAGTATGCACAGCCGAGTACTGAATATTATGAAGTCGGCAAAGAATTATCCATGCTGTATTATGAAGGAAACAATACCGTCAATAAGGTGACGGTACCTGCACACGGGTATGCCCTGCTGGGCAGTCGGCTGGACAATGTAAAGGTACTGCCGGACCAGCTTTTTTCAGGTATTGTGGATATAGAGCTGCCAACTGCCATGTATGTTTCGTCGATGATTCTGCCGTTTACAGACAACCCGCTCCTGTTTGTGCGCAAACAGTTGTATTTGCCCAGTGATTCTGTACAGCTTCGCGGAACATTTTGGGGCAAAGACCGCTATATCAGTACGCTGATTCCGTATTCTTCGCTGGACGGCATAGGCTATATTCGCATTGCCGGCGACGTGTTGGACCGCTTTTTAGTAGGTCACGATGCGATGGATGACCGCGTATCCAAGAATGTCGGCAATTATGGCGTCAACTATACAATACGGCTGCGCACGAAGGGAACTGGCAATTTGCACTTGTATTTTAATCCGATGGGCGGCGAATATGCCGGTGTCATGGATTTGTCGTATACGGATGCACAGCAAAAAGAAGTGCGGAAAATTATTGAACTGCCTTCAGACCGTCTCAGCATGGGCAAAGATAATCCCTATGCGATGCAGTATTTAGATACAGTGCCGGCCGGAACCGATGTCATCATGCATATGATGCCGCCGGGAGCTGCTAATTTGCCGGTCCGCATTATTGTAGTTCCGGATAAAGACCTGCAAAAAGCTGCCGATGATGCCGCTGCGCAGCGGGCACTGCAGGAAAAAATCCGTCAGGAAGCAGCGTCAGCCGCTAAAGCAAAAGAAGCGGAGAAAGCACAAAAAACGCAAAGCGTACAGCCGACACCAGGTGACAAAGAGAACGTCAGCGTGGAAACGGCAGTATCTCAGAAAGACAGCAAAACCAAAAAGAAACAGGAACAGCCTGCAAAAAAAGCAAAAGCAAAACGGGTATATGAACCTGTCATGTATGGCAACTAACAAGATACAGTGCCAATAAAAATAAGGGCCGTCGCACGATGCGATGGCCTTTATCAGTATGCAGTTTGCAGTGTATCGGTTGTAGTAGCATGATAAAAACATGATAAAACCGAAAGTGTTTTCTTTACATTTCCAACAAAAACTGGAACGCGTTGGCAGAAAAGGGATTGCTGCATGATGTTGAAATACTTCATGCGGCAATCCCTTTTTTGCAACTCAACGTATATGTTGTTTAGTCTAAGTTTTTCGGTTCTACGCCAAACCATTTTTTATACAGTTTTGCGTACGTACCGTCGGCTTTTAATTCTTTTAATGCATTGTTGACTTTGTCACGCAGTTCGGGCTTGTCTTTGCTGATGGCCATCGCTACGCCGCGGGATGTAATCGGTTCGCCGACAAGTTTCAGCTTGGCATCGCCGCCTTGTTTTAAATAGTACATCGCTACAGCACTATCAATCGAGATGGCATCGCAAGTGCCGGCTTCCAATTCCAGCCAGCCCTGGCTGTTGGTATCAAATTCTTTGACATTTGCGCCGTGTTCGCGGGCAAAATCAGCGGCTTTGGAACCAACCTGCGCACCGACGGTTTTACCTGCAATGCCGTCGTATCCGGAAATATCTGTATTGTCTTTTTTAACGACAATCGTATAGCCGCCTCTAAAGTATACATCGGTAAAATCTACCTGTTTCTTTCGTTCCGGCGTAGAGTCCATGCCGGCAGCGATGAGGTCGATTTGGCCGCTCTTCAAGGCTGGAATCAAGGCGTCAAAACCCAGGTTTTTGATTTCCATCTTGTAACCGAGCTTGTCGCAGACGGCTTGTGTCAAATCGATATCAAAACCGACGTCTTTGTCGTTTTCTGTAAATTCAAACGGCGGGAAGGTCGGTTCCGTCCCGACGACTAATGTTTTTTGTTCTTTGTCAGCACTGTCTTTGGTAGTCGTCGAGCTGCCGCAGCCGGCGAGAAGCGTCAGTGCAGCCATGGAAGCAGCGACGATAGAAACGTATTTCTTGTTCATAAAAAATCCCTCTTTCATACATACTTTATAACAGCTCGCTCAAATCATGCATGATTTGAACGTGCGGCCAGGCAGTAAAATCAGCAGCCGATGTGGTACCTGTAGTCACGGCGGCAAAATCGACGTGAGCATTGGCTGCCGTCTGCGCATCAATCAGGCTATCTCCGATATAAATAATTTTTTCAGCAGGAAGTTGAAAGCGGGATTGAATCGTCTGGATTCCCTGCGGAGACGGCTTGGCTTCACGGACATCTTCAATACCAATAACGCAGTCAATTAACGCATTTAAATGTTCTTTGTCAATCGTCTGCTGAATACGGGAACGGGTCTTGGTAGATACAATACAAGTCCGGGCCCCTTTTTCTTTTAGACGAGTCAGCATAGGCCGTGTCTGCGGATACAAGTGGGTATTGGCTACCATATATTTATCAGAATACCGAACCTTGTATAAATGAATCAGTTCGTTAATACGATGCGGATTTGTTTCGCCGGTCAGCTGTGCCATGGCATCATACATGGTCATGCCAATCGTTTGGCAAATCGTCCGGCGGGGAAACGGCCCGTATCCTTCATCAGCAAAGAGCATTTCAAAACACATGACAATACCTTGTTCGGAGTTGGCCAGGGTATAGTCAAAATCAAAAATATACGTAGAATACATTAGTTATCTGCAGGAGGTTCTACGCCAAACCATTTTTGATACAATTTCGCATAGGTGCCGTCTTCTTTCAATTCTTTGATAGCCTTATTTACTTTTTCCAAACGTTCCGGTTTGTCTTTGCTGATAGCCATAGCCAACCCATCAGGAGCAAGCTGAGAGTCGCCGGCCAATTTCAAGTCTTTATTACCGCCCTGTTTCAAGTAATACAGCGCAACGGAGGTGTTGATGACGACGGCATCGCAAGTGCCGCTGTTGAGTTCCAGCCAGCCTTGGCTGTTGGCATCATACTGTTTGACAGTAGCGCCGGCATTTTGTGCCAATTCTACCCCTTTGGTACCGACTTGTGAACCGACTACGCAGTTTTTCAAATCGTTGAAGCCGTGGATAGCCGTATTGTCTTTACGTACAACGACAGAATAGCCATCATGGAAATAGGTCGTCGTAAAGGCTACCTGCTTAGCTCGTTCCGGTGTAGCGTCCATGCCGGAAGCGATCATATCAATCTGCCCGCTCTTTAAGGCTGGGATTAATGCATCAAAGCCCATGCTTTTGACTTCCATTTTCACGCCCATTTTGTCGCAGACCGCTTGTGCAAAGTCAATATCGAAACCGATGTACTTATCGTCTTCTGTAAATTCAAAAGGAGGGAAAGTAGGTTCCATACCGACGACAAACGTGGAACCAGCTTGGTCAGCATCCTTTTTATCTCCCGATGAGCCGCAGCCTGCTAAAAGTGTTGCAGCTGTTATGGTGGCAGCTGCCAGGACTAATAGTTTTTTGTTCATGATAACAACTCCTCTATAACGTATAGTTGAAATTCAATTACTATGATAAATTATACTATATATACATATAATGGGGAATAGATTGGCAACGGAATTTCAGAAAAAAGAGGGAGCAATGACGGTGAAAATAGATAGAATGTCAAAAAAATGTAAAAAAAGAGTTGACAGAGGGGGCTATTTGCGATATACTAATCAAGCCGTCGGGAACGGGGCACCGCAAAGGGCTTCGGGAAAGACGGGCTATGTCTTTTGATGAGGATGTGAAGAATGATTTCATTCTTCCGAAAAAAAGTCCTTGACAAGCTCGTGTGAGTTTGGTAAGATATACAAGCCGTCGCGAGACGGTGATGACCTTTGAAAACTGAACAATGTAAGAATCGAATGAACGCCAAGTGCGAGGT
>CAVKEA010000047.1:0-21442 GCA_963655305.1 bacterium | reverse complement strand
TAGATTTTGAAACGCTGGAAGATTCGTCCTATGATTCTGTCTTTGGTGAATCTTCAGGTGCCGGCATGATTTTTGGTGCCAGCGGCGGTGTCATGGAAGCAGCTCTGCGTACGCTGATTTATTTGGAAACGGGACAGGTTGCTGAAAAAGGATTCCTCAACTTTACACCGATACGAGGCTTGGAAGGGGTCAAGGAAGCTGCCATTACCTTTGAAAACGAAATTCTGCATGTCGCAGCAATTAGCGGCTTGGGAAATGCACGTAAATTTGTTAACCGCTTAAAAGAAAAACATGCCTGGAAAAAATATGCATTTATTGAAATGATGGCCTGCCCGGGCGGCTGCATTGGCGGCGGCGGTCAGCCGAGAACCAAACTGCCGCAGGAAGTACCGGCTAAACGTGCCCGTATTGAATCGATTTATGAATTGGACAAGGAAAGCCCGATTCGTTCGAGCTGGCAGAACCAGGAATTGAAAGCGCTGTATGACGACTTCTTGGAAGAACCGATGAGTGAAACGGCAGAAAGACTGCTGCATACACAGTATGTAAACAAGCATTATATGCTTGGCCGGGACGATACCATAGGGTCTGACAGATAATACTTCTGAATAAAATGGAAAGAGAAAAGGATACGAACGATGCGATTCAGCTGTTCGTATCCTTTTCTTATATTTTTTCTTTGCTTTTTTGTTGCATATATAATATAATAGCAAGGTATATATATTTAGTAACGTCTAACGTTTTGATTCATTAGAGGAGTGTTAGTTCATGTCATTTGATTTTAGCCTGATTTGGAATTCGTTGCCGTTACTGCTGGCAGGCGCCGGCGTAACGATTGAAATCACGGCCATTGCTGTCGGCTTGGGCTTTGTATTAGGCCTGATTACGAGTGTATGCCGGCTGTCAAGCGTCAAAATTTTGCGCGGCATTGCTATTTGCTATGTCAATATTATCCGCGGTACGCCTATGCTGGTACAAATTTTCTTGATTTATTTCGCCCTGCCGATGGTTATTGGCGAACGAATTAATCCGTTTGTGGCAGCGGTTGCCGCCTGCTCCATCAACAGCGGTGCCTATGTATCTGAAATCTTTCGCGCCGGGATTCAGTCTGTTGACAAAGGACAAATGGAAGCCGGCCGTTCGCTGGGCTTGTCTTGGATGCAGACGATGCGTTATGTCATTTTGCCGCAGGCATTTAAACACGTCATCCCGCCGCTGGGCAATGAATTTATTTCCATGACGAAAGAAACATCCTTGGTTTCTGTCATTGGCTTTGAAGAATTGACCCGCCGCGGCCAGCTGATTATTGCCAAGACGTACGGTTCTTTTGAAATCTGGCTTACTGTTGCTGCTATTTACTTGGTCATGACACTGAGTATTGCTCGTCTCGTAAGCTATTTGGAACGGAGGTTTGCAACAGATGATAGAAATTAAAGGATTGAAAAAAAGCTTTGGCGATCATCACGTGTTAAAAGGAATTGACCTGACGATCCATGATAAAGAAGTCGTCGTCATTATCGGGCCGTCCGGCTCCGGCAAAAGTACAATTCTCCGCTGCATCAATTACCTGGAACAGCCTACAGCCGGCGAAATCATTGTAGACGGCATCAGTATGAGCGATGCCAAGAGCATCAACGATATTCGCAAGGAAGTCGGCATGGTATTTCAGCGGTTTAATTTGTTCCCTCATATGACGGTACTGCAGAATATTACTCTGTCTCCTATAAAAACACGGGGCGTCAGCAGGGAAGAAGCTGAAAAGACGGCAATGCAGCTGTTGGAAAAAGTAGGCTTGGCAGATAAAAAAGATGCCTATCCGGAAACATTATCCGGCGGCCAGCAGCAGCGTGTAGCTATTGCCCGCGCATTGGCTATGAAGCCGAAATTCATGTTGTTTGACGAACCGACATCGGCGTTGGACCCGGAAATGGTTCGCGAAGTATTGGATGTTATCAAAGATTTGGCTAAAGACGGCATGGCGATGGCTATTGTAACGCATGAAATGGGATTTGCCCGTGAAGTAGCAGACCGCGTACTCTTTATTGACGAAGGTATTATTCTGGAACAAGGAAAGCCAGATGATATTTTCTTCCATCCTAAAGAAAGCCGGACGCAGGAATTTTTATCCAAAATATTATAAGAAGCAGAATGCGGTACAGTGGCATGCATTGTACCGTATTTTTTTATGGATGCAACTTTATTTTCCTGCTGGGCAGGGAGTACGCATTTTTTGTCGAATACTTAAACAATAGGAAAATGGTACGGCCCTAGAGAATCTTAGGTATAGGCGGTGGAAATATGTATATTAAGAGCATGCATATTGAAAATTATCGAAATTTAGTCGATGTATATATGACATTTCATGAACAAGCCAATTATTTGGTAGGGGAAAATGCCATTGGCAAAAGTGGTTTTCTGCGTCTTCTGTCGATTATGAGCAATGGCTGCGGCATTCAGGAAGAAGATTATGCCGACCCGGCCAAGCCGATTGTTATTACGATGAAGCTGCATATGCTGGATAAGGACGATGAGTATTTTGCCGATACGCCATCCAAACACATAAAAGAAATGTGCGTGCGTATGGAAATGCATGTGGCAGAAGTCTATCCGCGGCTTTATAATGCAGATACAGGGGAAGAACTGCCGCTGACGCTGATTCGACGTATCCGTTATATTCGAAATGCTGCCATTGAATCAGAAGAAACGAATATTTCCCCGCAGGTATACCGTGCGCTGGAGGGCATGCTGTCTGCGTGGAGTCAGACGCATATAGGCGATTTGGGACCGGAAATCCGTTCCTATATTCAGCATGAAGTACAAGTAGGCAGTTTGGATTCCTCTTATTATGTATGTGTCTTTTTGTTATCTCGGATGCTCAGCCGCGAAGATCGGCCAGTGGCTGACAACATGAAGTTTATTTCGCTGGTTGCGCTGCGGATTATTACGCAAATCTACATGATGACGCAAAGTCATGCCATACCGTTGGAGCATACGCTGATTATCGATAGACAGCAGCGCCGATTTTTGCCGTTGATTGTTTCGATTGATGAACCGGAAGTGCATCTGCATCCGTATATGCAGCGTTCTATTCTGACGTATTATAAAAGCTTGCTGGACAATCAGGACAGCCGTTTTCGGGAATTAATCCAAGACTTATTCCAAATTGACGGACTGCGGGGACAGTTGTTTGTCGTCACACATTCTACGGATTCACTGGTTGACGACTACCGCAATATTGTCCGGCTGTATCGGGATAAAAATCACAACGTATGTGCCGCCTGCGGTGCGATATTTCATTTTAGTGAAGAAATAGAAAAGCATTTGATTATGCATTTCCCGGAAGTCAAGGAAGCGCTGTATTCTCGAAGCGTGCTGATTGTCGAAGGCGAAACGGAATACGGCTGCTTTCAGCTCTTTGGCAAGACACTGTCGCTGCCCTTTGACTATTATGGCATTTGCTTGATTAATGCCAGAGGAGAAAGCTCCATTCCCAAGATTAAAAAATTACTGGAATATTTTAAGATTCCGACCGTCGCTCTGTTTGATGCCGATGTAAAAGGAAGCCGCAAAGGGGAACACGGCGTGTATTTTACAGACCATATTTGTTTTGAAATGGATTTGGCTAAGATGATGATTGACAACGGGAAACGGCGGGAGCTGGACCGCATTATCAACACGGCCAACGGCGAGCATGCGCGCGCTACGTCGGATATGCTGAAAAAAGCGTGCCGCAAGCTGGATGTGAACTATCATGAGTATCCTCCCAAGATGCTGTGGCATGTCAATGCGAGAAATACGAAGGCATTGTATATCTATTATTTTGCTTGGCTGTACAGCAACAAAGGCGTTATTTTGGGACGTTTGATTGGCCAGTCTCTGCATTTGAAAACGATTCCGCCTGCCTTTGTCCGCGTCATTCAGGCAGCCGGGCAGCTGGCAAAAGTGTGATACAAAACGGCTGACGCATCCCCCTTTGCTTCGTGGGTCAGCCCGTTTGCTTCATCATGCATGGCAGCGTGCTGTAGTTGCCGGCACAGAAAGTGTGCGTTTGCAGGACACTTTCCACTTTCAATTAAAAACGCAACACATCAAAAGCTGTCGTTTTGTGCGGCAGCTTTGTATATATATAGGAGTAGTATATGAAACTTTTTATTGCAGAAAAACCAAGTATGGCCAGGGAACTGGCAAAATGCCTGCCGCAGCCGCAGCAGCGAAAAAACGGCTATATTGTAACCGGCGGCGGCATTGTGACTTGGGCGTACGGTCATGTCCTGCAGCAGGCAGAACCACAGGATTACGACCCTAAATATAAACAGTGGCGGGAAGAAGACTTGCCGATTATTCCCAAACAATGGAAACTTCTTGTCAGCCCGGACAGTAAAGACCAGTTTCAACTGATTTGCCGGCTGATTGAAAAAGCAGATACGATTGTCAATGCCGGCGACCCGGATCGGGAGGGGCAGCTGCTTATTGATGAAATTTTGGATTATGTCGGCAATACGAAGCCTGTAGAACGAATTTTACTTAATGCATTAGATGAAAAAAGTATTAGGGAATCACTGCAGGATTTGCGGGATAATGCCGATTTTCGCCATTTAAAGGATTCGGCACTGGCCAGAAGCCGGGCAGACTGGCTGATTGGCATGAATTTGTCACGAGCCTACACATTGGCAGCACGCCGGCAGGGGCATCGCGTTGTCTTTCCGATTGGCCGCGTCAAAACACCGACATTAGCACTCGTCGTGCGGCGGCAGCGAGAGCTGGATAATTTCAAACCGGTAACCTATTATGTCGTCAAAGCCGTATTTCATCATGAAAACGGCGATATACCGGCACAGTGGCAGCCGAAAGATACGCAGCAGGGGCTGGACGCTGAAGGACGTTGTCTGGACGAAAAAGCAGCCCAAGAAATTTTAGACCGGCTGCAGGCGCATCCTTACGGACAAATTGCAGAAAGCAAAAAAAACAGAAAAAAAGAAGCGCAGCGTCTGCCGTTATCACTGTCAGCCCTGCAGGTGCTGGCCGGCAAGCGGTATGGCTATACACCGCAGCAAGTATTGGATACGGCGCAAGAGCTGTATGAACGGAAACTGACGACATATCCCCGCTCGGACTGTGAATATTTGCCGCTGAATCAGCGAAAAGACAGCCAGCGAATTATTGCCAACATCCAACAGATACCGGGAAAGCTGTCAGAATGGGCCGCTCAGGCTGATACCCAAATAAAAAGCCGGGCGTGGAATAACAGCAAAATCACGGCACACCATGCGATTATTCCGACGACCGTTTCCTGTCCGTTTAACAAGCTTTCGACGATGCAGCAGCATATATATGGCTTGGTTGCCCAGTCATACTTGGCACAGTTTTACCCTGTTCATGAATATGATCAAACGCGTATCTTGATTGAGGCTGCTGATGAAACCTTTACAGCCCATGGTAAAACCGTCATCGTCATGGGATGGAGAGAACTGTATCAGAGCGATAAAAAGAAAACGGACGAGGACGATACCCATGAGCTGCCTGCTGTACGCAAAGGCAGCCAGGTACAGTATCAAAACGGCCAGGTAGATAAAAAAGCAACCAAACCGCCGCCGCGGTTTACGCCGTCTACGCTGTTGGCTGCGATGAAAGAAATTTATAAATACGTCAAAGATGAAACACTAAAAAAGAAACTGAAAGAAGTGCAGGGCATTGGCACAGAAGCTACGCGTGCAACGATTATCAATGAACTGATTACAAGAAAGTTTTTGACGACAGAAGGCAAGAAGAAATATTTGCGGCCTACAGACAATGCCTATTTGCTGGTAGATTCTCTGCCGGAATCCATGCTCTATCCGGACGAAACCGCCGTATGGGAAGAACGATTGTATCAGATGAGCATGGGCAACGATAATATTACGTCTTTTCTGCACGATCAGTTTTCCTTTTTGGATAAGCTGCTGGCAGCGGCTAAAACGGCTGTCATCAAGCTGGCAGGTGGTAAAATCTGTCCGCTCTGCGGCAGTGTCATGATGAAGCGTCACGGCAAATACGGCGATTTTTATGGATGCAGCAATTTCCCTTCATGCCGTCATACAGAACCTATTGAAGGTGAAAAAAGGCCGCCGTTGAAAGAAGTGGACACGACATATGCCTGTCCCAGATGCAAAAAGGGCTATTTCCAAAAACGCAATGGCCCGTACGGCCCGTTCTGGGTCTGCAGTACCGAAGGATGCCATACCAAATGTGCTGATGTAAACGGCAAACCTAGTATTTATGCAAATCGGCAATAATATATCATATGTCCTATATAAAGCTGCTTTGATAAAAATGAGAAATATGCAGAAAGGAGGGGCAGAGCAATGGACTCATTTCGTGCTAAAGAATTGTGCCGACAAAAGCAGTATGATGCTGTACTGGCAATGTATCAGAACGGCCGTCCCAATACTTCCTGGACGTGTTGGGATTATTATTACTATGCTTACGCGCTGCAAAAAACGCAGCACTATGCTAAAGGGCATGAAATTGCCCGGTTGGGTATGATTGCCTTTCCTCAGTTTACGAGGCTGCATCATAGTTACTGTTGGTGTTTATATTATCTGTATATTCAAAAATATGACGAAAAACGGGATGACCCTCGTCGATTTCGCCGGGCTGCTGATGCTATTTTGCAGTACAGCCGGCAAGAACCGTATTCGCCATATACGCTGACGGTGTGGAAAGTTGTCGATAGCCTGCGGGGCAGGCCCGGACATACGGCAGCAGAGATTAGCCGGTATTTGGGAAAACTCGACCCGGACCTTCTTTCGGCAGAAGAAATCATACGCAAACGCAGCGGCCAGGTCGTGCAGACCGCGTCAGAACGAGAACGCTGGTATTCGCTGCGCAGTCGATTTTTAGTAAAAGAAGAACAATACGAGGCTTGTATTTCCTTGTGTCAAGAGGCACTGCGGGTTTTCCCACAGCTTCATCATGACAATGAAATATGGTTTTCTTACCGCATTGCCTTATGCCGCTTGCGAATCGGCCAAGTTGACGATGCCGTGCGGGAATTTCGACAGCTGCTGCAGTACAAAGAGCATTGGATTATCTACCGCGGCCTGTTTTACTGCGCCGAAGCGCAGCACGATCTGCAGTCCATGCTGCAGTACGGTGCATCAGGCATGCTGGCAGGCACGCAGTTTACTGGAAAATTAAATTTCATTACCCAGTTGGCAGACGCACTGCAGCAAACCGGCAAAGAGATGATGGCCTTTGCTCATTACGTGTTTATCGTAAAGCTGCGTGAGCAACGCGGCTGGTATGTGTCTCCTGCATTGCGGCAGCGTGTCGCGTCCTATCAGGTACCCATACCGACATGGAACACCCTGTTGGATACGCTGTATCCGTTTTGGATTTCCTGCAAACATGCCGGAGAAGACCCGATATACGGTACCATAGAGACTATTTTGCCGGGAAATACGGGCGGGTTTATTACGACATACGAAGGCCATACGTATTATTTCAAAACGGATTCGCTGTATCGGACAGAAGCTGCCCGTGGGCTGTATGTCAGCTTTTATGTGCAGGAAGGCAGAAAAAGCCCGCAGGAAACGGCAAAACGAGCCGTCGATATCATGTCTGCAGCACAAAAAACGTATGATATTACACACTAAATTCTTTACCTGGGTCGATGAATTGTATTATAATGGAAACTAAATATATAAATACATATGCGAGAGAAAGCGAGTGGCATTATGATATTATCAGGTAGAGAAATCGTTAAACATCTTGGCAAAGAAATCGTGATTACGCCGTTTCATCCGGAACGGGTAAATCCCAATAGTTATAATTTATCTTTATATAATCAGTTGATGATATACGACCATCATGAACTGGACATGGCCAAACCCAATCCGGCTACGACGATTACGATTCCGGAGGACGGCTATGTGCTGCAGCCGAATAAATTATATTTGGGCCGGACGAATGAATATACCAAAACAGAAGGGTATATTCCCATGCTGGAAGGCCGTTCGTCAGTGGGCCGACTGGGCGTATTTATCCATGTGACAGCGGGCTTTGGCGATGTAGGCTTTGCCGGCTATTGGACGTTGGAAATTTTTTGTGTGCAGCCGATTCGTATTTATCCCAACGTAGAAATCTGCCAGATTTATTATCATGATATTGATGGCGAATATGATACGTATAAGCATGGGAAATATCAGAATAACACAGGCATTCAGCCGAGCATGCTGTGGAAAGATTTCCAAAAGAAATGCAAGTAACAGGTTGGTACATACATGTATGCTGCTGAGTGCGGTATACGGGAAAGGGCGAACTTCATGAAACCAATTGCTATAACAGATATAAAAGGAATTCGTATAGGAAATGCCCAGCAAAAAGAGGCCGGCACCGGCTGTACGGTTATTATCAGTCCCCAAGGTGCTCCCTGCGGCGTCGATGTGCGGGGCGGCGGTCCGGCAAGCCGAGAATTAGAACTGCTCAATCCAGCAGCCAATGCCGATAGGATTCACGCAGTCCTTCTTAGCGGCGGCAGTGCGTATGGATTGGATGCTGCGGCAGGTGTCATGCGGTATTTGGAAGAACATGATATTGGCTTTGATACGAGAATCTGTAAAGTACCTCTTGTCGTCGCTTCCTGTATATATGATTTAGGCTGCGGTAAAAATGTCCGCCCCGATGCGCAAATGGGATACGATGCCTGTACTGCGTCGGAACGCAATGTATTTGCCGAAGGCTGTCAGGGGGCCGGTACCGGTGCGACCGTTGGCAAATTGTGCGGCCCGGCGTATATGATGAAGTCCGGTATTGGTGCCTATGCGGTCCAAGTCGGCAACCTGCAGGTAGGAGCTGTCGTTGTTGTCAATGCCGTTGGCGATGTGTTGGGGGAAAACAACCAAATTATCGTCGGCATGCGCGCTGACGGCGGCGGTTTTGCCGATTCCAGGCGTGTGATGCTGGAAGAATACGGCCGGACAGCTACGCTCTTTTCACAGCGTGATGCCGTGACGACGAATACAACGATTGGCGCGGTCATCACGAATGGGATGTTTGACAAAGCGCATATGAAAAAAATCGCCGCTATGGCCAGCAACGGCATCGTCCGCACGATCTGTCCAGTGAATACTACGGCAGACGGCGATTCGATGTATGCTATGAGTGTAGGAAATATACATGCCGAAGTCAGCTTGACCGGAACGCTGGCAGCCTATGCCGTAGAACAAGCAGTGCGCCGGGCCGTGCGGACGGCACATAGTTGTTATGGTGTACCGGCCCTCGAATCATGGCAGTAGACGCATGGATAGAGAAATACAAAAACACAGGATGCAGCATACGATGCTCCTCTTTAGGCAGGCATGAAAATCATACAATCTCATGCTGCATAAAGGGGAGTGTTTTACATTGAGAAATGGGGTATTTGCTAAAACTAACGCAAATAGTTGCAAAATGGCTATGATTCACGGTATAATGTATAATTGAAAATAAAAATGATTAGAATATTGCAATTGGAGGGCTCAATCGGTGTTTAATAAACTATTCCAGAGATTACTCGGCAATAATACCGAACACGAACTAAAAAAAATGCGGCCTATTGTGCAGCAGATTAATGACTTAGAACCGAAGATGACGGCACTTAGCGATTCGTCTTTGCAGGAGAAGACCTTTGAATTTAAAAAACGTCTGGCTGCTGGTGAAACGCTGAATGATTTGCTGCCCGAAGCTTTTGCTGTTGTCCGTGAAGCGTCCCGACGCGTAACGGGCATGCGTCATTTTGATGTACAGTTGTTAGGCGGCATTGTACTGCATCGCGGTGACATTGCAGAAATGCGTACAGGCGAAGGCAAAACCTTGGTTGCGACACTGCCTGTATATTTAAATGCGCTGACCGGCAAAGGGGTTCACGTTGTTACGGTCAACGATTACTTAGCCACCCGCGACAGCGAAGAAATGGGCCAGATTTATAAATTCCTCGGGTTAACTGTCGGCTTGATTGTTCATGATTTGACTTACGAACAGCGCCGCCGGGCTTATAACTCAGATATCACATACGGCACGAACAACGAATTTGGGTTTGATTACCTGCGTGACAACATGGTCATCAGTAAAGACCAGATGGTACAGCGGCCGCTCAACTACTGTATCGTCGATGAAGTGGACTCCATCCTCATTGATGAAGCGCGTACACCGCTTATTATTTCCGGTCCAGGCGAAAAATCCACAGATTTGTATTACACATTGGCCAATATCGTCAAAACGTTTGATAAAGACGACTATACAATGGACGAAAAACAGAAGACCATTGCACCGACTGATTCCGGCGTAGCTAAAGTCGAAAAAATGATGGGAATTAAAAATATGTTTGATAATGAACATCTTGATTTAAACCATCTTGTCATTCAGGCTTTGCGCGCGCGTTTTATGATGCATCGGGATAAAGACTATGTCGTTAAAAACGGCGAAATTGTTATTGTCGATGAATTTACGGGCCGGTTAATGTTTGGCCGCCGCTACAGCGATGGGCTGCATCAATCTATTGAAGCGAAGGAAAATGTAAAAGTACAGGGCGAAAGCAAGACATTGGCGACGATTACGTTCCAGAACTACTTCCGCATGTACAATAAACTAGCCGGTATGACCGGTACGGCAAAAACGGAAGAAGACGAATTCAACAAGATTTATAAGTTGGACGTCTATGTCATTCCGACAAACAAACCAGCTATCCGTAAAGATTTGCCGGATGTCATTTATAAAACGAAAAATGCAAAATACCGTGCCGTTGTGCGTGAAGTCAAAAAACGCCATGCGACAGGACAGCCTATCTTGGTAGGTACGACATCTATCAGCCAGTCTGAAATCATCAGCCAGCTCTTGGATAAAGAAAACATTCCCCACAGCGTGTTAAACGCCAAGTATCATGAAAAAGAAGCTGAAATCATCAAAAATGCCGGTCAGAAAGGCATGGTAACGATTGCTACCAACATGGCCGGCCGCGGCACGGATATCAAGCTCGGCAAAGGGGTTGCTGCGTTGGGCGGCTTAATGATTATCGGTACGGAACGCCATGAAAGCCGTCGTATCGATAACCAGCTGCGCGGTCGTGCAGGCCGTCAGGGTGACCCGGGCACGACACAGTTCTTCCTCTCTTTGGAAGATGACTTGATGCGTATTTTCGGCTCTGAAAATATTTCCAAGTTCATGGACAAATTGGGAATGGAAGAAGACGAACCGATTACCCATTCCATGATTACTAAATCCATTGAAAAAGCGCAGAAAAAGGTAGAAAGCCATAACTTTGAAATTCGTAAATACGTCTTGGAATATGACGATGTCATGAACCAGCAGCGTGAAGTATTGTACGGCCAGCGCCGTCAGGTATTGGTCGCTGAATCGCTGCGCGATACGATTATGGGCATGGTAGACGATATCATTGTCGAAGGATTGGACAAATACGCTGATGAAAAGCTGTATCCGGAAGAATGGGATTTTGCCGGTCTGCTGCAGCAGATGGAACAGTATTTTGTCCCCAAGGGAACGACAACAGTAGAAGAACTGGAAAATTTGAGCCGTGTAGAAGTTCATGAAAAATTGAAGAAAATCGCTGAAGATTTATATGATGCGCGGGAAAAAGAAATTGGCGAACAGACCATGCGTGAATTGGAAAAAGCGATTATGCTGCGTGTCGTAGACAGCAAGTGGATGGATCATCTCGATGCAATGGATGCCTTAAAAGAAGGGATTAACCTGCGTGCATACGGCCAAAAAAATCCGCTTGTCGAATATAAATTTGAAGCCTATGAAATGTTTGAAGAAATGATAGAATCGATTAAACGAACGGTTGTTACATTCCTCTATCATATTCAGGTAACATACAGCGCTCCGGTTCCACAGGCTGAAGATCGTCTTCAGAGTGCTAAAGAAGTTCATGAAGAAAGCAAACCAGTCAGCCGTGAAGATATCGAACGGGACGAAAAAAACAAGCAATAGGTAAACAGGGCGTGCTGCGGCGCGCCCTAACATATGTAGATATATAGTATTAGTAGATGTGATTTATGAAAGATGGTGAGTCTTGTGTTATTAGAAGAACTGCGTAAGCCCCTCGAAGATTTACAAAAAAGAATACAAGAAATCGGGGATTCACTTTAGCTTACCTCGAAAAGAAGAACGTATTATGGATTTGGATATGCAGATGAGCGACCCGGATTTTTGGAATCATCCGGATAAAGCCAAAGCGATATCGCAGGAAGCAACGAATTTAAAAACAGAAGTCGAAGGACATAAAGCTCTGGTACAGCGGGTACAGGATACGCTGGACTATTTGGATATGGCCATAGAAGAAGGCGATACCTCCCTGGAAGGAGAAATTGAAGACCAGTATAAAGAACTTGTCAAAGAAGTCGAAAAACGAGAAGTTCGCATGCTCCTTTCCGGTGAGTATGACAAATGCAATGCGATTATTACGTTCCATGCCGGTGCCGGCGGTACGGAAGCACAGGATTGGGCGCAAATGCTCATTCGCATGTATACGCGCTGGGCTGAACGCAACGGGTATCAGATTACGGTCATGGATTTGCAGCCGGGAGATGAAGCTGGTATCAAGAGTGCTACCTTTGCGATTACCGGCGAATATGCCTATGGGTATTTAAAATCAGAAAAAGGCGTACATCGTCTGGTGCGTATTTCGCCGTTTGATGCTGCAGCACGCCGCCATACATCCTTTACGGCCGTCGATGTCATGCCGGAACTGCCGGACGATGTCGATGTAGAAATTAACATGGACGACGTACGCGTCGATTACTTCCGGGCATCCGGAGCCGGTGGGCAGCACGTCAACAAAACGAGTTCTGCTGTCCGCATGACGCATATACCGACAGGGATAGTAGTCCAGTGTCAAAATGAACGTTCACAGCTTCAAAATAAAGAAATGTGTATGAAGTACCTGCGTGCTAAATTGTTTGAACTGGAACAGGAAAAACAAGCGAAGCTGAAAGCGGAAATCGGCGGTGTCCATCAAGCGATTGAATGGGGCAGCCAGATTCGTTCCTATGTATTCCATCCGTATAACTTAGTCAAAGATCATCGTACCAATGTAGAAACCGGTAATATTCAAGCCGTCATGGATGGCGATTTGGATATATTTATTGAAGGATATTTACAACAGGAAAAGAATAAAAAATTAGTGAAACAGGAACTATAATGAAAAAATTAAGTATCGTAGTGCTCATATTGGCCGCGCTGTTGTTTGGCGCGAACCAATATGCACCGCAATTAGCGGCAGCAGGGTTATACCATGCGTTATCCCTTAAAATGGAACTGCAGCCGAATGATGTACAGGTGCAGGCTGCACCGGGACTGAAAGTGCTGGCCGGTGATTTGGACGCCGTAGAAGTACACGGCACCCAATTTCGTGTCGGCGGGCTGCAATTTGATCAGTTTGACTGCCGGCTGACGGGTGTGGCATTTAGCCCATGGGACAGCCTTGCTGACCAGAAAATCACCATACTCCGTGCGCAAAGCGGGGAAATGTCTGCATCTATACAACGGGACGCATTGCAGCAATTTCTTCTTGACAACGTAAAAGGTTTGTCAGATGCTGATGTTGCTTTTGAAAATGAAGATGTCATTGTACGCGGCACTATCAGTGCAGGCGGCTTTTTGACGGCCCGGGCGGTTATCCGCGGGCACTTTGGCATGAACGGCACCAAGCTGATGTTTGTACCATCTGATATAGCAGTAGAAGGATTGGGCCTTACATACAGCAGCAAGCACATTGGAAATGTAGAAGTGTATGATTTCAAAGATTTTCCTTTGGGGATTGTGCCGGACCGTGTTGTGCTGCATGATAATCAAATTACGATTCATGGACGAGTTAGTAACTCATAAATAAGGTGAAAATGATGACAAAAAACAATAGATTTAGTAAAGTACTCTTGATTGGGGCGGTATTGATCGGGGTGCTTTGTTCTATATGTCTGTGCGTACAACGGCATTATGTAGAAAAAAAGAGCATGACCATTGAACAAGCGATGGATTATGACGCTGTTGTCAACATGGCGCGAAATGATGGATATGATTTGGATACAGCGTTGGAAAAATGCCGGGAAGCCGGGATTACAAGCTTTACCATTTATGACACAACGCTTAACAAATTGACGCAGCGCGGTGAAATGTCCTTGATTACCCGCTTGGGCTTAAAGCTGTATTATCCTCAGTTCCATATTGCCGATTTATCCTATGATTATTATTTAGTTGGCAAACCAAAAGATCAGGAAGATCTTTATTTTGATGAAGTTACTGCTGATTTGAAAACCCGCTTGGGTGAAAAAAATGTCAGCTTGATTGCTGACAGCCAATATCGTATTGCCGGGCTGCGCGGTGTCATGCCGGCACTGGGCGATGTCAATTTGGGCATTATGACGGCAGATGCCAAAAAGATTTCTTCACATGGCTTCCATGTGATTTTGCGGCCTACCAATTACAGCAATCCTACGAAAGAACAAGTACAATGCTTTTTTGACCGTGCCGATACGATTGAAAATGCATCCGGCATTATGTTTGTCGGCAAAGAAGTACTGGGATATACACCTGTCAATGCACAGCGCAAAGACATGCTGACCTTTACGGCAGACCAAATGAAAGAACGGCATTTGCCGTTTTACATGATTGAATCCGTCAACCAGCTGCAGTATACGACTCAAGACGGCATGTATGATTTAGCCGGCTTATTGGATTATCAGACCGTACGCGTCTATGCTATGGCAAAAGAAGAATTGGAAAAAATTACGCCGGAAGAAGCTGCTATGCGGTATTATATCAGTGATTTGGAACGCAATGTCCGCGTTAATTTGTATCCGTTGTATAAAAAGCCGATGCATGGCATGAACTTGACAGAAACGAATTTGGCATACATCTCGATGGCCAGCAAAAAGCTGCAGGACCGCGGCTATACGTTAGGCCGGGCTACTGTCATGGATACGTATTATCCCAACAAAATTTTATTGGCGTTGATTGCTGCGGCGGCTGCCTGCGGATTTGTTTTCACGCTTAACTTGCTGCTGCCGCTTTCCAACCGTCTTAATTATCTGTTGATGGCGCTGGCGATTATCGGCGGTATAGGCGGTGCCGTGATTGCCAAAGGAGCATTGTTCCTGCAGATGATGGCTGTAGGCTGTGCTTCGGCAGCGCCTACGGCAGCGATTCTCTTGCTGCTGGACTGCTGGAAAAAGAAAAAGATTACGCATAAACTCAGTTATGGAAAGGTCATTCGCGATGGCGCAATCGGGCTTACTTGTGCCGTAGCGATTGCCATGATTGGCGGTTTGTTTATTGCTGCCATGCTGGGAAATATTCGCTTCTTTATGGAATTTGATTTTTACCGCGGCGTTAAATTGACATTTATCCTGCCGATTATTTTGGTGGCTATTGGGTATTTGCGCCGTTTTCCCTTGGGCGGTACGACGATGACGTCTGCCCAGGATTTCGTCACGTTTGCCAAAGAATTCCTCAATATTCCGATTAAAATGGGAACATTGATTGTGTTGGCCGTACTGGGGTTAGTGGCCTTTGTTTTTGTCGGCCGCAGCGGTCATACGGCAGGGGTTCCTGTGCCGGGAGCAGAAGTAGCCTTGCGCCGCTTCTTGGAAAATGCCATGTATGCACGGCCGCGCGAAAAGGAATTTTTGATTGGCCATCCGGCATTTTTCCTCATGGTAGCTGCTATGTATCGAAAATGGCCGCAGATTCTGCACTTTTTCCTCGTCTTGGCAGCAGCCATCGGCGTAGGTTCTATGGTAGAAACGTTTGCTCATATTCGCACGCCGTTCCTCATGTCCTTTATCCGCGGTATTGACGGCTGGCTTGTGGGCTTGTGTATCGGTATCTTGGTTATTTGCCTCTTGGCCGTGCTGCAATATGTAACGGCATGGCTGGGAAAGCAGGTGAAACCTCGTGGTTAAAGTCGTGATTTCTGGATACTATGGGTTTGCCAATGCCGGTGATGAAGCTATGCTTTCGGCTATTATCGGCTCATTGCGGGACATTATTCCTGATATACATATTACGGTCATTACCGGCAACTGCCGGATGACTAAAGAACACCATAAAGTACATGCAGTTCACCGCATGAATTTTTTAGCTATCGCAGCGGCTATTCGCCGCTGTGATATTCTTATCAGCGGTGGGGGAAGCTTGCTTCAAAATGTAACCAGTTCCCGCAGCTTGTATTATTATCTCTTTATCATGCGGATTGCGTTGTTTTTTCACAAGCCAGTCATGCTGTATGCCCAAGGGATAGGACCGGTCATTGGCAGTAAAGAACGGCAGGCGGTACAACGCGTGCTGCAGCGCGTCACGGTTATTGGCGTGCGCGACGCTGATTCTAAAGCTGAACTGGCATCTTTGGGCGTTACGGTGCCGCCTATTCACGTGACAGCTGATGCTGTTTTATCTATGCATCCAGTAGACAAGCAAATTGGATTTTATTTGCTCAAAAAGGCGGGAGTTACAGGAATTCGCCGCCGCATCGGCATTGCCGTTCGCGACTGGAAGGGCATGGAAGGCTTTAAACAAGAAATTGCCAAGGCTGCAGATGTACTGCAGACCACCTATGATGCCCGCATTATTTTCATTCCCATGCAGTATCCTGCCGACGTGCGTGCCGGTGAGGATATTGCCAAGGCGATGAAAACAGAAGCTGTCGTCTTGAAAGAACGATATAATACAGTAGAATTTATGTCGCTTATCGGCTGTATGGATGCTGTGATTGCCAATCGGCTTCATGCCTTGGTGTTTGCTTCTATTATGCAGGTCCCGGCGGCAGCCATTTCCTATGACCCCAAAATAGATAGTTTTATTCAACTGATAGGGGATACGCTGTGCGGTACTGTAGAAAATGTAACGGCACAGCAGCTGGTAAAAGACGTAGCAGGCAAATTGGAAGCAGGGCAAATTGCTCCGGAAATCAAAGCGCATTTGAATCATTTGCGCCGGCAGTCGATGCGCAATGCATACTTGGCACTGCGGGTCATTGAAGACAAAACAGAGCTGCGGGCCCATTTAAAAAACGATATATAAGATATCGGCTGTGCAGCTTGTCCGTTTGGATATGTTTGAAAAGAGGTTTCGTATGATTGACTTAAAAGATGTATCGAAAGTATACAGCAACGGCTCCATTGCGCTGGATCATGTTTCACTGCATATTGGGAAAGGCGAATTTGTGTTTGTCGTCGGTGCCAGCGGTGCCGGCAAATCCACGCTGATAAAATTATTGTCCCATGAAGAACTGCCGACATCCGGCTCCGTCTATGTAGACGGAACGGCAGTCAATCGGCTGCCAAAAAGCCGCGTACCGTATCTGCGGCGCAAAATGGGGATTGTGTTTCAGGATTTCAGACTGCTCCCCAACAAGACGGCAGAAGAAAATGTGGCGTTTGCCATGGAAGTCATTGAATCACCGCGCCGCGTCATCAAAGAACGCGTCCGCAACGTGTTGGACTTAGTAGGCCTTTTGGGCAAAGCCGACGCACTGCCGCATAATCTGAGCGGCGGCGAACAACAGCGTGTAGCGATTGCCAGAGCGATTGTCAATCGGCCGCTGCTGTTGATTGCCGATGAACCGACAGGAAACCTGGACCCGGAAACATCACGCGATATTATGGATACGTTTAAGAAAATTAACCATATGGGGACAACCGTTCTCATGGTCACGCATGACAAACAGATGGTAGACTTGATGAACAAGCGCGTCATCGAAATCGTCAATGGTCATGTCGTCCGTGATGAACAGAAAGGCGGCTACAACGATGAAGATTAGGACGATGCGTTATTTTGTTTCAGAAGCCCTGCAGTCTTTTTGGCGCAACCGCTTTATGACGGTTGCTTCCATTGCCACCGTAGCGCTTTCTTTCTTTATACTGGGGATTTTTATGACCTTGGTAGCCAACTTGGATTATTTTGCTGAAAATTTGGAAAGCCAGGTACAAATCAGTATTTATTTAAAAGGTGACCTGTCTACGGAACAAGTGATGAGCGTTGGCAAACGATTAAAACAAATGGAAGATGTAAAAGAAATCACGTTTACCAATAAAGATCAGGCCATGGACAAACTGCGGGACCGCATGAAAGATCAGCCAGGTATACTCAATGCCTTGGAAGGGAAAAATCCTCTGCCAAGTTCCTATGAAATTACCTTTACCGATCCGGCTGCTGTCAAACGGACAGCTCGGATTGTAGCCGATTATCCGGAAGTAGAAAGCACACATTATGGACAGGAAATTATCGAACAGCTTTTCCAAATTACATCGGTCATTCGCTGGGGCGGCATTGCCTTGGTCATTTTCCTGACACTGGCGACGCTGTTTATTATTTCCAACACGATTCGCCTGACTGTTTTTGCACGGCGTAAAGAAATAGGAATCATGAAATACGTTGGGGCAACGAACTGGTTTATTCGCTGGCCGTTCCTGCTGGAAGGATTGTTCTTGGGATTTATCGGCGGCCTGATTGCGGACATCGTGTTGTTCCAGTTTTATGAATTTGTGACGGTAGCTATTCATCGTTCTCTGGCATTTTTGCCGCTTGTCAGCATGTACCCGTTTATGTATCGAATGGCTGGCGTTTTGCTGGTTATCAGCATGATTATTGGAGCAGTAGGCAGCACGATTTCGTTGAAACGGTATATGAAGGTGTAAGGCTATGGTGACGTTTAATTCACACAAAAAATATATTGCCGCCCTGGTAGCGGCAGCGCTGCTGAATCCTTGTTTTGCTGTTTTTGCAGAAGACGAGGATTTACAAAATCAGTTGTCAGATGTACAGGGACAGATGGCAGAACAAACACAGAAAAAAAGCGATGCTGAAGCTGTCATTGGCAATGTTTCTGAAAAACTGCGGGTGACTCAAGATAATTTGAATGCTGCGACCAAAGAATATCAATCGATTTCTTCGCAGCTTGCCGATACAGAAAAACAGATTGCAGACATGCAGGTTAAATTAAAAGAAGAACAAGCGAAACTGGAAAAACGGGAAAAAGTATTCCGGGTCCGCATCCGTGATATTTATATGCATGGGCAGCTGAGCTATTTGGATGTTGTATTGGGTGCCAAGGATTTCAATGATTTCGCCAATCGCGTGGACTTGCTGCGGCGCGTGATTGCCGCTGATATGGATTTAATCAACTCTATTCGCCAGCAGCGTGACGAAATTCAGCAGGTGCAGCAGGAATTGGAAGATCAGCGGCAGAAACAGGCTGAATTAAAGGAAAACGCAGCTAAGAAAAAAGCGGAAATCGAACAGCATAAGAGTGAACAGCAGGCTATTTTGCATAAAGCAGAAACCGATAAAGCGACGGCAGAAGAAGTATATCGCGAATTAGAAGCTTCTTCCCAGGCTATTGGAGACATGCTGCGGCAAAGAGCAGCTGCCCGTGCCGCCGCTGCGGCAGAAGCTGCGGCGCAGCAGCAGGCAGCAGACAGCAGCAGTTCGGATGACAGTAGCAGCAGCGGTTCAGACGACAGCGGCAGCGCAGGAGACGGCGGCGGTGCAGATTACAGCTATCAGCCGGTCAGCGGCTCAGGTGCTTTTATTTGGCCGGTAAATGGTGTGATTACCTCGCCGTACGGCTATCGTACGCATCCGATTTTTGGTTCTACTATTTATCACAGCGGTATGGATATCGGCGTCGATTACGGCACGCCTGTTCATGCAGCTGACAGCGGCGTTGTTGTCGAAGCCGGCTGGATTAGCGGGTATGGGTATGCCGTTATTATCGACCATGGCAATGGCTTATCGACATTATATGGCCACAATGAATCGTTAAATGTATCCGAAGGGCAGTCTGTATCGCAGGGGCAAGTCATTGCCTATGCGGGTTCCACTGGGAATTCGACGGGTCCGCATGTTCATTTTGAAGTCCGGTCCAACGGTGACCCCGTAGATCCGGCAGCATATTTGTAAGGCGGCGATACGATGGATAAAGGAAAACGAACTTCCTGGCTGTATCATATAGTAGCTTGGGTTGTGTCTGCATTGGCAGCAGCCGTATTGATTTTTATGGGCCTATCCTATTATTTTATGGGAGATTGGCTGGGTTGGATGAAACTGTATCGCACATTGTATGTCGTAGAAACGCACTATGCGGATACAGTAGACAAAAAGACACTGCTTGACGGCGCCATGAAAGGAATTGTTTCCACGCTTGGCGATAAGCATTCCGTATATATGGCCGGCGACGAATTTCAAAGTTTTCAAGAACAAATGACTAGCTCCTATGCAGGTATTGGCGTCTATATTGGCAGTGCCGATGAAGGCGCATTAATTGCCGGTGTCATCGATGACAGCCCGGCTAGTGAAGCTGCGCTGAAACGGGGCGACATCATCACGGCTATTGACGGGACACCGACGGCAGGCATGAAGCTAGAAGATGTATCGCAAAAGATTCGCGGATCGGTCAACACCGATGTCGTGCTGACAATTCGTGAAGACGGCGCGGATAAGGAAGTCACGTTGACACGGCGGCAGATTCATATGAAGACCGTCATGGGTCAGATGGTCGAAGGGACTACTATTGGCTACATCCGCATTGGCGTTTTTAGTGAAGATACAGGCAAGGAATTTACGAAAGAATATCAGTCGCTGCGGGAACAGGGCATGGAAAAAATGATTCTCGACCTGCGAAATAATCCGGGCGGCCTGGTCGATCAGGCGGTAGAAGTAGCCGGAAATTTTGTGCCGCAGGGCAGTACGGTCGTATCTTTTACCAGCAGTGACGGCAATACACAGACCTATACGGCGTCCGGAACCGGTGATACCATTCCGATGGCTGTACTGATTAATGAAAATTCAGCCAGTGCGTCAGAAATTGTCGCCGGGGCGATCCAGGATTTAGGCTTGGGCAAGATTATTGGCGTGCGCAGCTATGGCAAGGGTACCGTGCAGGGCGTGTATGGCATCAGCGCTGACGACGCTGTCAAGTTGACGGTAGCCAAGTATCATACGGCAAATGGCAGAGAAATTGATGGGGCAGGCATTGAACCGGATATCACGGTGCAGCTGCAGCCCAATGATACGACAGACTACCAACTGCAGAAAGCGATTGATGTGTTAAAAGAAGAATCCTAAGGCATCGAAGCCATCTTTTTGGAAATTTCTAAAAAATATCTTTACAGATTCGTCATTTTGCTTTAAAATTTTCTCAGTACCGTAATTACATATGCACGTAGGACAGATAGACAGGAGACATGGTATATGTATGCTGTGTCTCTTTCTGTATATATGGCAGTGTAAACGGAGATTTCGTATATAGGCGCGTTGGCGCATTTCATTTCCATGAGGTGAATTATGTTTATAGACAGAGCAAGAATATTTGTACAATCAGGCCGCGGCGGCGATGGCATGAGCAGCTTCCGGCATGAAAAATTTGTTCCTAAAGGCGGCCCTAACGGCGGCGACGGCGGTCAGGGCGGCA
>CAVKEA010000046.1:0-21726 GCA_963655305.1 bacterium | reverse complement strand
ATATAGTTCAACAAATCAAATTTTGGAAAAACGATTTTGACAAAAAATTAAATTCTAAGGAGTTTAAATTGAATTTAAAATTAATTAAATTAAACAAAAACGGCAAAGATAGAAAATACTATGAACAGATAAACGATGAAGCGTTTCCTCTTTCAGAGCGAATGCGCTTTGACGATATTTTTGCTTTTGCGTCACATACAAACACGGATGTACTTGGAATTCACAAACACCGTCCAGAGCTTCCCAATATATTGATATGAATATATAATCGACATATTGCAGTCTATTGTACTCCTAATCAGCAGCGTTTAGGACAGGCATATCCCACCAAAAATTTGTCCTAATGAGTCAAAAATTGAAACGTTGTGAATTCGATATACTTCTTGTTATTACAAAAAGAGTAAGTTATTACAATCTTATTTACAAAATCGTAGTATTGCGATATGGTATAAAAAGATATATGATAAATTTAATAAAGAGCATTTGTAAAAAGTATATTATTACAATTTATTGGAAAATATCATTTTTTGCTTTCTTTTTTTGAGAAAGACAGCGCAGTAAAAAAAGAAAATATGATATACTATGAGATGCTTTTTCACATTTTTTCGTTATATAGAATATCTATATAAGTTTAACTGTTTTGCAAAGGGGTGTTTACATGGGTGTATTAGTAACCGGTGGAGCTGGATTTATTGGGTCGCATGTATTGCAATTATTGTGCGAACGGTCTATACAGACTGTTGTTTTGGATAATTTATCCAGTGGTTCACGAGAAAATGTACCGGCCGGGATGGAACTTATTGTAGGTGATATTTGTGATGCAGCGGCAGTGGATGCTGTGTTTGCAAACCATCATTTTGATGCGGTTATTCATTTAGCTGCGCAGACGATGGTACCTGTTTCGGTAGAAAATCCAATTTTGGACTGCCAAATCAATTTGGAAGGAGTTCTGCATATATTGGAATGCTGCCGTACATATGGCGTACCTCATATTCTGTTTTCATCCAGCGCGGCTGTGTACGGAGATAATTTGCATATTCCGCTGAAAGAAACAGAACCACTGATGCCGACCTCACCGTATGGCATTACCAAGATGACCACGGAACATTATCTGCGGGTGTATCATGCGTTATATGGTATGGATGCGACAGTTTTCCGCTTTGCTAATGTGTATGGCGAACGGCAGGGTGAAAAGGGAGAGGGAGGCGTAGTTAGTATTTTCTGTAAGCTTCTTTCTCAGGGACAGGGAATTACTGTGTTTGGCGACGGTCAACAGACGCGTGATTTTGTATATGCCGGTGATATCGCACGAGCTATCGTTCAGGCATTGCCGCTGCAAGGCTATCATACTATCAATGTTTCTACTGGCAAGGAGACGAGTATTAATGATTTGATCCATTCGTTTGAAACGACGATTGGGCATACAGTACATGTTTCTTATACAGCACCGCGGACAGGAGATATTTTGCGTTCTGTATTGAGTAATGATAATTTGATACATACGTTAAAAATAACAACAGAAATGAACTTAGAAGAAGGAATTAAACGAACGTATCAATGGTATGTAAAACAATGGAGAGCGTAATATATAATATAGATAGTCAAAAAATATGAAAAAGGGTGGGTTTTAGGATGAAACACAAGCAAATTGCAGCCATGGTATCTTGTATGTTGGCCTTTCCGATAGGTGCGATGGCAGCCAGCGTGACGACGAATGTACCGTTGGACAGCGTGTATTATTCTTACATTGAAAAGTTAAGCGGTATGGGATATATTTCTTCTATGCCGAATGGAGCCAAACCGTACAGCCGTATGGAAATGGCAAAATGGGTTGTTGAAGCGCAGCATAAAGAAGCCGACAAGCCAATGCCGGCATATTTACAGAGCCAGATGCAGGCGTTGGAAACGTATTTGGCTCCGGAAATTGCTTCGCTGCATGGAGAAAAATTGGATAATCCTGTAAAAATACGAACTGTTACAGTAGAAGCTGCATATAATCACAGCGATACGATGCGTTATGGGTATACCAATATCAAAGCTGGTTGGCAGCCTTTTGGAGAAAATCATAATGGCTATGCCTACGGCAGAGACGGAAATATCATGGCTAATGTAGAACTTTCCGGCAACATCAATCAAAATCTGGCATTATCTGTACGTCCCCGATTTAGCTATGATAAAGATAATAAAGGATCGGTCAGCTTAGAAGAAGGATATATTAAAACCCGTATGGGGATTTGGCATATTGAAGCAGGTAAACAGGCCTTGACTTGGGGGCAGGGAACCAGCGGCAGTTTGCTTTTGGGCAATAATATGAAGCCGCTGACAACACTGCAGATACATTTTGATGAACCAAAAAAGGTTGGCGGCTTCTTTAAATTTCTTGGTGAAGCTGACTTTCATGCCTTTTATGGTATGTTGGATAAAGACCGCAGCGACGATGCTGCTTCGTGGGGACGCAAAGATTATGATGATACAGGTTTACTGGGGCTGCGGCTGGATATTACGCCGACGTCTTACTTTACGTTTGGCGCGTCTCGTGTATCCATGCTCGGCGGCAAAGGTCATGGACTGAGCAGATCGGATTGGAAACATTGGGTTATCGGAACGAATGATGACCAAGCGAAAGACCGTTGGAATGATATTGCTGGATTTGATTTCCGGCTGCGGCTGCCTGGCGTACAGTTTTATGGCGAAGCCTATGGGGAAGATCAGGCACATGCTATGCCAAGTGAATGGGCATATCGCGGCGGCATCTATTTACCGCGGCTGACGCAGGACGGTTCTTGGGATATGACTTTGGAAATGGCACAGACGAATGATGTCTGGTACCAACATGGAACCTATCAAAATGGCTGGACATACAGTGGCGATATTATGGGCGATGCTATGGGCCGGGATGCACGCAAGTATTACGGTGCTGTCAAGCATTATCTGCCCCATGAATCTTACATAGGCATGTATTATCAGCGAATGCAGATGAACCGAAACAGCCGTATCAACACGACTGTCGATGAAGCAGCACTGATGGGACAGCGCAAGTTAGCAGCGAATACGTATTTGCGTGGGACGGTGGGTTTGGCTCGTGTGCATGCTGCCGGGCAGGATTCTTCCTATCATCGCTTTGCGACTGCTTCCGTTCAGTGGATGTACTAAGTGAAGAGAACCTCTTTATTTTGGTGTTGGGAAAGAACTTTGTTTTCTTTCTGCTGCCGTAATTTTCGTATATAATTAAACGTAGACATAGTATGAATCTCTGTTTTCAGTATCATGTATGGACCTATTGCTGCTGGTAAAGGGATTGGTAGTATGTCTACTTTTTTTAATGGCCGATTGTATTTTTTACTTTCTAGGTTTAAATGAAAACACGGCATGACTAACCAGAAGCGGTCATCTATGGTATAATACAGGTAGTATCAAAGTACGTTATAAAGGATGTGTGTGTATGATTTTGACAGGCCGACTGTTGGCAGCGGCATCGTTGATTCCGCAGGGCAAGACGATTGCCGACATTGGGACGGACCATGGCTATTTGCCCGTATATGCGTGTGAAAGGGGAATCGTTCCGCGGGCCATTGCGGCAGATATTGTTCCCGGTCCGCTGCAGGTTGCGACAGTCCATGTGCAGGGTGCAGGACTAGCCGATGTGATTGACTGCAGGCTGGGAGATGGATTGACTTGCCTTACACCGGGGGAAGTGGATGGTGCCGTGATTTGCGGCATGGGCGGCCCCTTGATGGTTAAGATTTTACGGGCTTCTCCCAAGGTGTGGCGGCAGATGCAGTTTCTTATCCTGCAGCCGCAGAGCGATGCCGGGGCACTGCGGCGTTTTATTTACGAACAGGGCTGGCATATTGAGGAAGAAACGCTGATTATAGACGATGGTCGGTTTTATGAAATGATGCGGGCTGTTCCGGGTAAAGCCGCATTTTTGCCTTCTTGGCTGTATGACATCGGGCCGGTCAACTGGCAGCGAAAGAATCCATTGCTGGCTCGAAAAATAGATATGCTTATCGACAAAAAAATACGGATTTGCCAAGGCCTGCGAAAAAGCCATGAAGACAAATCCAAGCAGATTCAAGCATTGGAAGATGAAATCGCATCTTGGGAGGATAAAAAATGTCAACTACAGTAGGTGAAATCGTTCGAGTATTGAAAGAATGGGCCCCGTTATCCCTCAAAGAATCATGGGATAATCCGGGATTTTTGATTGGCAATCCCCATGAACCCGTAGAAAATGTCATGGTCACATTGGATGTCATGATGGGGACTGTTGATTATGCAGTGGCCCACAACGTCAACATGATTGTCAGCCATCATCCTGTCATTTTTGATGGCTTGAAAACGTTGCGCACCGATACGTATGATGGCGAAATGTACCAAAAACTATTGGCTCATCATATTTCCGTATACAGCGCCCATACCAACCTCGACAGTGCCGACGGCGGCGTCAATGATGTGTTGGCACAGCTGCTGGGGCTGCAGCACCTTACTGGTCTGATTTCGGTGCAGGAAGATTCCTTGTATAAACTGACGGTGTATGTTCCGGTCAGCCATGGTGATGCCGTGCGGCAGGCATTGGCGCAAAGCGGCGCCGGCTATATTGGCAACTACAGTGACTGTTCCTTTACTGCCGCAGGCGAAGGACGGTTTAAGCCGCATGAAGGCACGCATCCGTTTATCGGTACGATTGGCACCGTAGAAACTACGCCGGAAGAACGCATTGAAACGATTGTACCGCAGTCCCTGCTTTCTCACGTCCTGCAGGCCATGCTGGCGGCGCATCCGTATGAAGAACCGGCGTACGATATATATCCATTGGCCAATAAAGGACATCAGTATGCCATGGGGCGCGTAGGGGATTGGCCGACACCTGAACCAGCCGGTATTGTTATGCAGAAAATTAAACGTATACTCAAACGGACTGTTCTGCCGTATGCCGGTGATGCGGACACCATCGTTTCCAAAGTGGCCCTGCTGGGCGGCGGTGGTGCCGGGTTTATGAAACAAGCCAAAGCGGCCGGTGCACAGCTGTATTTGACAGGGGATTTGAAATACCATGACGCGCAGGAGGCCATAAAATTGGGCTTAGTCGTTGCCGACGGCGGCCATTTTGGCACAGAATCGCCCGTAGTAGGCAGCCTCTGCAGCCGCTTGGAAGAAGCCAATCGGGAACACCAATGGCAGATTACCTGCCTGACCGATCCTACAAGCCGTGATATGCTGCAGTATATATAAAAGGGAGCGAATAGCATGACCAAAGAAGAACACGTACAGCGATTATTGCAAGACCCCGTCTATGCCATTATGGGCAATGCCGAATTGTCTTTGGGACGGGACAATGTGACGGTAGCCAACGAATTATTGGCAGCAGGCGTCAAAATTATTCAGTACCGGGAAAAACATAAAACATGGCGTGAAAAATATGAAGAAGCCCGTGAAATTGCCCGCCTTTGCCACGAAAAAGGTGCGACATTTATTATGAACGACTCTACGGACTTGGCGATTGCCTGCGGTGCTGACGGCATTCATGTCGGGCAGGATGATGCCCCGGCTCATGTCGTACGGCAGCTTGCCGGGCCGGATGTTTTTATCGGCGTATCGACCAATACGATAGAAGAAATGAAAGAAGCCCAAGCAGATGGGGCGGATTATGTTGGGTTTGGCCCCATGTTTCCGACATCTTCCAAAAAAGATGCCGATGAAGTCGTCACGAAAGAAGCCAAAGAATTTGCACTGCATCAATTTTCCCTGCCAGTCGTCACCATTGGCGGTATCAGCCTGGCCAATATCCGCAGTCTCTACGACGAAGGATTCCGTTCCTTTGCCATGATTAGTGCCATTGTCGGCAAAGAACATATCGCTGAAGCTGTGCAAGAATTGCGGGATGCGCTGAAATAAATAGAAATTGAATCATTAACCTGTCGGTGCTATTGGCAGCTGCATAGGAATGGATACAGCGTATTGTAAACAAATAATATATATCATCTGAAATAGCTGCTTTTAGATATTGACATAGGCTGTATTTTGGCGTATAGTAATTAAACAGTGAGTATGAAAGACAATCGCTAGTGCTTGGCATTAGAGGAAAGTCCGAGCTCCGTAGGGCAAGATGCCGGATAACGTCCGGCGGAGGCAACTCTAGGGATAGTGCCACAGAAATGTGTACCGCCACGCAAGTGGTAAGGGTGGAACGGTGCGGTAAGAGCGCACCAGCAGTATGGTAACATGCTGGCTAGGTAAACCCCATCTGGAGCAAGACCGAATAGGGGAGGGATGAGGCGGCCCGCTGATCTTCCGGGTTGTGTCGCTTGAACATGCCAGCAATGGTATGTCTAGATAGATGATTGTCACTGCTTTTTGCAGAACAAAACTCGGCTTATTGATTACTCACGAATAGAATATAAAAGCTCTCTGCCTGTGCGGAGAGCTTTTTTGTACAACTGCAGGGAAAGTCATTGCTTTTATCATGTCCTCCGAATATAATGATAAGTAGTATATTTATAGTATATGGAGGATGGATATGTTTGGTTTGAATATATTAAATATGGTTGCCGGCGTGCCGGGATTGTTGATTGCACTCGTTGTCCATGAATATGCCCACGCTGTCATGGCGGTGCGTATGGGCGATGATACGCCGCGGCTTACAGGGCGCTTGACGCTCAATCCGCTGGCCCATATTGATCCTGTCGGTACGCTGATGCTTTTGGTAGCGCAGTTTGGTTGGGCAAAACCGGTAATGATTAATCCCAATAATTTCCGTAATTGGAAAAAAGGGGAACTCTGCGTCGCATTAGCTGGTCCGGCATCCAATTTAATCGCCGCGTTTATCGCCTTGGTCGTCCAGGTAATTGTCATCAAGCTGGGGCTTTTTACAGGGACAGCGCTGCGGCCTGTATTGAATCTGATTGTGCTGTATAATATTAACTTTGCGATTTTCAATATGATTCCGCTGCCGCCGCTGGATGGGTCCCGCGTGTTGATGTGTTTTCTGCCGACGTCGTGGAATTATAAACTGGCCAGCGTCGAACGGTACAGCTTCTTTATTTTGATTTTATTGATGATTACGCCTGTATTTTCTTATATTTTGATTCCGCTGCAGCGGTTGATTTTTACGCTCTTTACGTATTTGTTGATGCCTTTTTTGTAATTCCTTAGAGGAGGATGATAGCATGAAACGCATACGATATGCAGTGTGTTGTTTGTTAGCTGCGATAGTCATGATACCGGCCGCAGTCAGCCGGGCTTTTGAGTATACGTTGTCTGTGGACCAGATTGCAGCCGACCCGTTGACGGCGTATCAAACGGTGTATTTAGGCATGCCCCGCGCTGATTTTGATGCAAACTTTACCGTGCTGCCGGATTGGAAATTTTTGGACAGCTCGCAGGACTGCGAAGAAATAGCAGAACGGTCTACGGGGAGCGGCAGCAGTGATGTGACGGAAGGCATTCGCATCGTAACGGCCAATGCTTCGCCGACAGGAAAAGTATTGGCGTTCGACAATTATTTCAAGACAAAAGATAAAAAAATTGCCAAGTCTATTTATACGCGATTGGTTGCTACGATTTATTCCAATATGGAAAACTTTCCGAAAAGTAAGCGAGATGCGGTGGTTGTATGGGTAGAAAACGACGTGACGATTGTCGTATCCTATACAGGGCAGAAAGATGCCCAGGGATACTATACCGTAACAATTCATCGGTATAACAACCGCGTACTGCATGAATAAGCAGAGGATGCCCCGTTGACATTCTGTATATTCTCTTATATAATGGAGTACATCTAAAATTTAACTTTTTGACTTTTAACGTAATTCTCCGATAGTGAGGTGTTTGGTAGATGAATAGTATTAAAACGGTGTTTTTGATGACGTTGTTGGCATGTATTATGATGGCTATCGGCGGTGCTTTTGGCGGCCGTCACGGCGTCATAATTATGCTGATTATTTCGCTGGGGATGAACTTCTTCTCGTATTGGTTTAGTGATTCTATTGTCTTGCGGATGTATCATGCGCAGGAAGTAGATGAAAACAGCTATTTGTACCGCATTGTTGCCGATTTGGCACAGCGGGCAGAACTTCCTATGCCGAAAGTGTACGTGATTCCTACGAACGTTCCCAATGCGTTTGCTACGGGGCGCAGTCCGTCCCATGCGGCTGTAGCGGCTACGGAAGGCATTATGGAAATGCTCGATGAAGAAGAAATCCGCGGCGTACTGGCTCATGAAATGTCGCATGTTCTGCATCGGGATATTTTGATTAGCACGATTGTTGCCTGCTTTGCCAGCGTCATTTCGATGATTGCCAATATTGCGCAGTGGGCTGCCATTTTTGGCGGCGGCCGGGATGACGATGGAGAAAGTTCGAATCCGATTGCATTGATTGCGACAATTATTATTGCGCCGATTGCGGCGGCACTCATTCAGTTTGCCATTTCTCGGACACGGGAATATATGGCAGATGAAGAAGGCGGCCGGATGATTGATGACCCGCTGGCATTGGCCAGAGCGTTGGCTAAGATTGACAATTATGCCCATTACCAAGTCATGCCGGGAGCAACGAAAGCGACAGCGCATATGTGCATTATCAACCCGTTTTCCGGTATCAGCGGCGGCTTGATGAATTTGTTCAGCACGCATCCGCCGACAGAAGAACGGATTGCACGCTTGGAAGCATTGGATAGAAAATTACACGGATAATAATAAGGAGAGTGACGACATGAAACGTAAGACCTTGAGTATTATTGCAGGGGCCGCTCTTTTGTTTGCCACTGCTGTACCTGCCGCATCCATGCCGGTATGGGCTGCTAAAGGCGGCGCTGTCCGCATGGCGGCACCGAAATCGGCACCGCCGGCTGCTGCACCGTCGCCGGCTAAAAGTACGCCAAACGGCACCGGTACACAGCGTACAGCCAATCCCAATCAGACGCAGCAGGCGCGCCCCAATACCAACACGACGGCGCAAAACGCAGCCCGCACCAACCAGTCTTCTTCACGCTGGGGCAGTGCCATGCGCAATATCGGCCTGCTGGCAGGCGGCATGTTTTTGGGCAGTATGCTGAGTAGTCTGTTTGGCTGGGGCAATATGGGATTTATGGCAGATATCCTTGGCGTGTTGTTTAATATTATACTGCTGCTGGTTATTATTGCTATTGCCAGCAGTTTGTGGCGAAAATTCCGGGGACGGAAAGGCGGCCGTGAAGACGATGCCTACCGCCGCGGCTATGAAGCAGCCATGCGAAACAAACGCCATGAAGACGGCTATACGACGATTGATGTCACGCCGTTAGATGAAGAGAAACATAAAAAAGGATAAGATACTGAAAACTGTAACTATGGGAAGCTGTAGTTACAGTTTTGATTTTATAAAGGAGTTTTGGCAATGAAGCAACTAGTACCCGATTTTTATCCGCAGTTTTCCTGCAAAGCCGGAAACTGCCGTCATACCTGCTGCAGTACAGGCTGGGAGATTGATATTGATACTACTACGGCGGCTGTTTATATGGCTATGCCGGGACCTATCGGCGTGGCGCTGCGGCAGTCGATGGTAAAAAACGAAGAAGGAAACTGGCAGTTTCGCCTTACGACAGGGGAAGGCCGCTGTCCGTTTTTGCAGCCCGACGGCTTGTGTCATCTTGTCTTGACGATTGGGGAAGACAAGCTTTGTGAGATTTGTGCGCTGCATCCCCGTTTTTATGAAGTCGTAGACACGGCAGCCGAACCGATAGAACTGGGCGGCGTAGGGCTGTGCTGTGAAAAAAGCTGTGAGCTGCTGCTGGCGTCTGATACGCCTTTGAAATTTATAGACGGCATAACGAACCACCCTATGTCGTTTTCTGAACTGCTCGCCTGTCTGCATATCGAGATGACTGCTGCGCAGCAACGGTATCAGCCTCTTACAGATATGGCTTACTGGCAGTTTGTGCTGGAATGTATGGAGCAGACCGAGCCTATCAATGAGGCATGGACAAGGCAGCTGCAGGCGTTGTACGAACAGTTGCCGTCTGTAGGGAAAACGGTTGCTGCGAAGACAAAAGACGGCCTGGCACCTTGCTGGCAGCGTATCTATCAGTATATTCTGTATCGCCAGCTGGAACGATGTGAAGACTTGCCTGTCAGTGTAGTGGCAGCGTATGCTCATTTAAATACGACGTTTATTTTACTGGCCAGCAGCCGGACGGGACGCTTGGAAGATACGGTGCGGGAATGGTCTGAACAAATAGAATATGATACAGATAATGTAGATTTATTGTTTGACCTGCTGGCATAATATGCCTGCAGCCTCAAGAAACGACGCCGGCCTGTAGCCCAATTGGTGAATGTATGGTACAATGGCAACAGAGAAATGAGGGTAGCCGATGAAAACAATTATAGGAAATATCATGCCGGAAGAAACGCGAATGGCCGTCATCGAAGACGGCAAACTGCGTGATTTTGCCGTAGAGCGTGATGATGAAAATCATATAGTCAATCATATTTATAAAGGAACGATTCAAAATATACTGCCGGCCCTGCAGGCGGCGTTTGTCAATATTGGACGCAAAAAAAATGCCTTTTTGTATTTAGGGGATATTTTTCCCAGAGCGGCGACGAAAGAAGAAATCCAGCAGATGCATATTTCTGTCGGCCAAAGCCTTTTGGTACAGGTCATTAAGGAAGAACGGGGCACCAAAGGAGCCAAGGTGACGGGCAATATCAGCTTGGCAGGGCGGTATGCCGTCTTGATGCCGACTGTCGATTATATTGGTGTATCCAAAAAAATACGTGATGAAGAAGAACGTGACCGCTTGCGGCATATTGTGTCAACTGTCAAGCCGCAGGGGATGGGACTGATTATCCGGACGGTGGCCAAAGGCATTGAACAGGATGAACTGCTGGCAGACATTCAGTATTTGCTGCGCACGTGGGACAGCATTCGCCAGCGGTATAAAGTGACCAAGAAAAACGCGCTCTTGTATCGGGAAGCAGATTTGGTCATGCGCACAGTGCGAGATCATTTGACGAGCGATGTAAAAAAAGTAGTTGTCGATGACAAAGATGCGTATGAACGGATTATGCAGCTGGTCACAGATCCATGGAAGGACCGCATTGAATTATACAAGGGAGAGCAGCCGATTTTTGAGTCGTATCAGCTGGAAGAAGAGCTGCGCGGTCTGCTGGCACGCGAAGTGTCACTGCCGTCAGGCGGCACGCTTGTTTTTGACCATACAGAGGCGCTGACCGTTATTGATGTCAACAGCAGCAAATATACGGGCAACAGCACGCTGCAGGATACGATATTTCATGTCAATAAGGAAGCAGCGGTCGAAATTGCCCGCCAGCTGCGGCTGCGGGATATTGGCGGCATCATCATCATTGATTTTATTGATATGGCCCGGTCGGATAAACGCGATGAGATTTTACAGATTTTGGAACGCGAAATGGCATCGGATTCGACGAAAACGCATGTATTGGGCATGACTGCGTTAAATTTGGTTGAAATTACGCGTAAAAAATCACGGCAGGGGCTGCATCAGGTACAGTTTGCGCCGTGCAATATCTGTCGTGGTTCCGGATATTTGTATTCGCCGGAATCTGTCGCTATTCAAATTATCCGCCGCCTGCGGCATATGGTGCATACGCACCATGTAAAGGGTGATTTGCTGATTAGCGCGCATGCCGATGTTCTAGCGATTCTGCAGGATAAAAAACGGCGTGAAGCCTTGGAAAAAGAATTGGCGCGAACCCTCCATTTTGAGGATTCGCACCATCCGAATCGTGAAGTCTTTTCGATTTTATCGTATACAAATGCATAGCATACACGCAGCCGTTTGGGGTGCCGGTCTATTCTGCAAAGCGATAGCCTGCGCCCCAAACGGTTTCTATATACATGGGCTTAGCCGGATTGGGTTCGATTTTTTCCCGCAGCCGATTGACATGGACCATGACGGTTGCCGTATCGCCGACGGCTTCTTGGCCCCAAACGCGGTCAAAAAGATGTTCCCGGCTGAAGACGATACCGGGATTTTTAGCAAAAAAGACAAGCAGTTCAAACTCTAAATTCGTCAGTGTAATTTCTTTGCCGCGTTCATAGACACGGTGTTTTTTTAATTGGATTTCCAAATCACCGTGCCGCAGTATATCGGCAGACTGCTGTTCATGAGACTGCGTCAGTCGTTCATACCGACTGATATGCGCTTTGACGCGGGCTACGAGTTCACTGGGACTGAAGGGCTTGCTGATATAATCATCGGCTCCCAGACCCAGTCCGCGGATTTTATCGATGTCTTCCCGTTTGGCAGATACCATGAGAATCGGGACTTCCTTTACTTCCCGAACTTTGCGGCAGACTTGGAAGCCGTCCATGCCGGGGAGCATAATGTCCAGCAAAATCAGGTTAAAATCTTCACGTAATGCCAGCTCCAACCCTTTTTTGCCATCACCACAAACGACGACGGCAAAGCCGTTGGCTTCTAAATAATCTCGTTCCAATTCCGTAATTTCTTGGTTGTCTTCAATGATGAGTATGCGTTTCATGCAATATATCCTCCTTTACTTTCGGCAAGGTAATCGATATAGTCAGACCGCCGCCTGGCGTGTGGGACGCGGCAATCGTGCCGTTTATCGATATAATAATTTGTTTGGCAATGGCCAGCCCCAGGCCGCTTCCTTTTGTCACATTCGTACGGGCCGCATCGGTGCGGTAAAAGCTGTCAAATAATTTGGGGAGGCTTTCGTCGGGGACGCCTTGTCCTGTATCGGCGCAGTGAATGGTCACGCTGTGTGCCGTTTCTGTCACGGTGACGGTAAAATCGACAGAGGCCGCCGTTTTGTATTTTAAGCTGTTGTTCAGCAGGTTTTCCAAAACCCGGCGGAACTGCATACGGTCGATGGCGATTTGGGCAGTCGTCGGTTTACCGGCAAGACGCAGCGTCAAGCCTTGTTCTGCCATTAACGGGGCTTCTTCTTGTACAAAATCTTCAAAATAACGATAACATAAAACATTTTCCAATGTAAAGGGGATACGGCCTAAATCCAGCTTGGAAAAGAGAAAGAGACTTTCGACGAGATGTTCCATTGAGCAGGCCGTATGGTAAATGCCGTCAATATAGCGGTGCTGCTTTTCCGGCGTGTTGGCAATGCCTTCGCGCAGTCCGCTGGCATACCCTTTGACGACTGTCAGTGGTGTTGCCAGGTCATGAGAAATACCGGCAATGAGTTCTTTGCGGTTTTGTTCGTACCGTTTTTGTTCTTCCCGCGCCGTTTTTAAATCACGCCGCATGGCATCAAAATCTCGGCAGGTCTGTCCCAGCTCGTCAAGTGTCGGCACCAGCAGCGGTGCATCCAAATTGCCCTTGCGGATTTCCTCTGAGGCGTTGCGCAATGCGGCTAAGGGTTCGAGTATTTGTTTAGAGAGAAATCGTGACAACGATATACCGAGCCAGATAATCAGCAAAATAGCGATAATCAAGATGGCAAAGACGAGGATTTCCAATACATTTCGCAGCAGGGTGTTTTTTTCATCCAGCGGAGAGATGAGCGGAGATTGACCGACCGCGTATATGGCAGCCGGATGATTGGGACTGGTATATGAAAAGATAAAAGAGTTTTCCCCGCCTTCTGTCCAGCGCATCATAGCAGGGGCATAGTCACTTTTTACAAGGGCTGTTTGTTTGATGTCTTCACTGGACATGCCGGGAGAGGTATAGAGCGGCTGGTCGTTTTGATAAATCGTGACATAAATTGCTCTGTCTTCTAAGGTGCGGCAAAAACGGCTGATATCTTTTACCTTTATTTTATCTTTGGTGTCTACTGTTTTGCGCAGAGCGTTGACGGCATACGTTACAGGAATAGCCGGCCCTTTTTTTGCCCATAGCAAAGCCAATTCTCCTTCACGCGCCGTACCGGTTACGTGCAGCCCGGCAAAGAGCAGCAAGCCGAGAAAGGATAAGAGGACGACGGGAATGAATACCATCAGAAAATTTGCAAAAAGGATTCGCTTTCGCAGCGAAATATCACGTAAACGCACGATAGGTATGCCTCCTTTGACAGCAGCAGATAGTGTTTATATTCATAAGAACACTTGTATGTCTTAAGTATACATGCTGTTTGTGTCTTTTATATTCATTATAGTATAGGATGCCGGCACTGGCTAGGGAGTTGCCGGGGTTGTAAGATTTTCGTTTGTGAATTGTATGGTCTAGTTTAACGAATCGTTAGAAATATTATGTATACTATAGATACATCAAAGAGATAGCAAATGATACACATATATTTCGCAAAGGAGGACTTTTTATGAATACACCATCGTACTGGAATCAAGGAAAAGAAGTATGCAAACGAATCATTACCCCTGGTTTGCTGAAAAAAGGGGCTGTCGTACTCCTCATTTGTGCCGTTGCCGGCGGCAGCGGTGCCTGGTACCATCATCAGCAAAAGGCTGAAAAGAAAATCCAGGTCGCCGCAGCACAGACAGAACTTGTCGAACAGCGTGCTGCCCAATATGACGTCGCGATTTTGAATGAATCACAAATCAAAGACATTGCAGCACAGACAATGGGAAAAGAAGTGGGAACAATCCAATTTAAAAAAGTTGTCTTGAAAGATACGGCGCTGCAGCAAAAAGAAGCCAAGAGAGACCATAAAAAGGAACACAAACAAAAACAGCGTCCGATAAATGACCCGGCAGGAAATCCACAGCAAGCAGCACCTGCTATGACAGATGCCGTACAGCCTGACAATCAGGCAAACGCGGCGGCTATGACGTTCCATCCTGTGTATGATGTAGAGGCGAAAGTGGACCGCGTATCGTATAAAATGTGCATCGATGCTGTTACGGGCCAAGTGTTGAAAGCAAAAGTAAAATAAATACATAAGGATATAGTAGCAAAGGGCTGCCGCATGAATGTCAGGATAGATTGACATCATGCGACGTCCTTTTTTACTATGCCGTAGTGGGTGGAACGCTAATGAAATTTCTGTTCATGTACTAGCAAATAGACATGTAACAGTGACTGATTTCATACACCGCTGACCGATGAACAGCAGGGACGCCCAAAAGACAGGTGAGGCAGTGCAGCGGGGAAATTTTATGCATTCCTGGCATGTTTGTGCATGTTTTTACAACAACATAGGTTCTGGCTCGACCGTGTGATACAATGAATTTACAGGAGGTTGAGCGCATGAAAGTAAAGAGTTGGAAACGAAGAATATACAGGGGGCTCTGTTGGTGTGCTGCTGTACTTTTCTTGGCAGGAGGAACGGTGACGGGCTTGGCCCATGAGGAAGCCCAAGCCATGCCGCAACGAGCCGTCATGGGAGTGGTAGCAGAGCCGGAAAAGGCCCTGCAGATTACGGTCATTGATGTCGGCAAGGCTGATGCGGCGTTACTGCAGTATCAAGGTCATGCGATGCTTATCGATACGGGATTGGCAGAAACGCAGGACCGTTTGCTGCAGGTGCTGCGGGAAAAACATGTCGCATCGCTGGATGCCGTACTGCTCAGTCATCCGCATCCGGACCATATGGGCGGGCTGCAGGCGTTGTTTGATGCGATTCCTATACAGCAAGTGTATGATAACGGGCAGAAGAATAAACAGGCGTATTATAAAAACTATATAGCGCAAGTAGAAGCCCGTCATATTCCCCGCCGAGTAGTCAAATTGGGAGACCAAATTTCGTTGGGAACGGATGTCCATATTGACGTGTTGGCACCCAGTAAGATATTTACCAAAGACAACCTGCCCAATGCGTCGTCAACAGGCATTACCAACAATAACTCGATTATCTGCCGCGTGGCCTACGGGGACTTTTCTATGCTGTTTACAGGAGACGCCCAAAAATCGGCAGAACGGCAGGCCTTAAAGAAAAAAGTCAATCTTTCAGCCAACGTGCTGAAAGTAGGCCATCATGGCAGCAAAACGTCTTCACTGCCGGAATTTGTGAAAGCTGTGCATCCGGATTGTGCGACGATTTCCTGCAGCCGATACCGGCCGGTTCCGGAATCGAAACAGTATGCCTTGGACACGCTGCAGGCCCAGCATGTAACCGTCTACCAGACGTGCACGGACGGCAATATTACAATCTGCAGTGATGGCAAGACCTATGAAATCCAAACAGCGAAGAAGTAGACTGCGCGTCATGCCTATGCCGCTGCTGTTTCTATGGTCAACAGGCAGCAGCGGCAACACACAAAAAAGGACTGCCGCACGAAGCGGTACGTCCCCAAAATAGAGTGTCTTTTAGTTTGCAGTATGAAATAAGTATACAATAAAATTGTTTTCTTGAAATAAAAAAAGAATGGCACATGATGACGAAATACTTCATGTGCCATTCCTTTATGTACATAATGTCAAGCGATTTTTTACTGAATATAGAATGTAATAGATACAGTTTGACTTAAGGTGTTGGTTCCCGATTCTACCGGTGTATTGTCAGCGGCTTCTGCTTTCAGCATGCGGGCAGAACCCAGCAAGTACGCGTTGTTGTACGTCGGAGAGCTGCTGGAAATGTTGATTTCCTTTACGCCTGTGATTTGGCTGCCTGCTGCCTGGGCTGCAGCTTCTGCTGTGCGGCGGCCGTTAATAACCGCCTGTTTGACGAGGTTGGCTTTAATTTGTTCCGTTTTTTCGTTGGTGAAGCGGACATTTTGGATGCGGTTGGCACCTAAAGAACCGGCTTTGCTGATGACACGGGACATCATATCCAAATCTGTGATTTTGATTTGCAAGTTATTCGTAGCCGTATAGGATGTGATTTTGCTGCCTTTGGCATCGTAGTTGGGAGCGATATAAAATCCTGTCGTTTTTAAGTTTTCTGCAGGAATGCCCATCGCTTTCATTGCGTTTGTGACTTGATTCATGACGAGATTATTTTTAGTGCGGGCTTTTTGTGCGTCCGTATCGATACTTTCCATGCCGACAGTTACATAGGCTGTATCCGGTGCAACTTCCTGCTGGGCATAGCCTGTGACATTGATAACGGCGCGGTCTGGTTCTGCTGCCAGCGAAGCCGGTGCAGCCAGGGCCGTCGTACCGAAGAGAAGCGATGCCACAATAAATGCTTTACATAAAGAACGTTTCATTAGAATACCTCCTGTTGTGCAGTATTTGTACTGCCTTTATTATATCATTGCTTTTCAAGGGCTTCAACGGGTGGGTTAGGAGTGTTAAAAAACTGTAACATTAGGGCGTAGGGGACGCGGAGCGTTTTTGGGTGCGGCGCTGGCGGAAAAATTGTTTCATTAAAGCGGCACATTCTTCTTGGCGCACGCCGGCGGTGACGCTGACGCGGTGGTTTAACGCCGGATTGTCTACAATATGAAACAAGGATTGGACGGCGCCGGCTTTGGGATCGGCACATCCGTAGACGATGCGGTCCAGGCGGCTGTTGACGATGGCACCGGCACACATGGGGCAGGGTTCTACGGTCACATACAGCGTGCAGCCTGTAAGACGCCAGCGGTTTAGGGCACGGCAGGCTTTTTCAATCGCCAGCAGTTCGGCATGGGCTGTCGCGCAGGGGAGGCTTTCCCGTAGGTTATAGGCGCGGGCAATCGCTTTTTTTTGATAAATAATGACGGCTCCAATAGGAATTTCTCCGACAGCAGCAGCCAAACGGGCTTCTTCCAGTGCTTTGCCCATATAAAATTCATCTTTGGTCATAATACACAATCCTTCCTATGGCGGTTTTACTTCCTGTTATGCGGCGCAGGCGTAAGATACAGTAAGCGCCATATAACAGTCAGTTGCATATTCTACGATAATATTATATGATAACATGAAATGCAACTGCAATGGGAAAGGTGGCAGAATACGTATGCAGTCAATATGGTGGCAGATTTTTGATATATTAGGCACTACGGCATTTGCGTTATCGGGCGCATTGGTAGCGATTTCCAGAAGAATGGATTTGTTTGGCATTTTTGTCTTGGCAGCTGCGACTGCCGTGGGCGGCGGCATCGTTCGCGATGTACTGTTGGGAAATGTACCGCCGGCAGCGTTTAAGACCAGTTTATATTTATGGATTATTTTGGCGACGATTCTGCTTTGCAGTATGGGCGTGCGGTATATTCGCGCATCTTCCCACCGGCGCTTTACCCATTACAGTCTGGCTGTTTACATCTGCTGTGATGCTGTAGGCTTAGGATCTTTTACTGTAACGGGAACGCTGCTGGGATGCTTTTATTATTCGGAATATTGGATTCTGTGCGTAACGCTGGGCGTATTGACTGCTGTAGGCGGTGGTGTCATTCGTGATGTGCTGGCCGGCCGTATTCCCGGTGTGCTCAAGCAGGAAATTTATGCGACGGCTTCGATTGCCGGGGCGCTGGCTATTTGGGGATTGTACGTATATCAAAACATATCCATGCATTTGGCGGCGGTTATCGGTTTTGCCCTGACAGTGGGGCTGCGTCTGGTTGCCGTATATTTTCATTGGAACTTGCCCCGCGTCAAGCGTTCTGCAAAGAATAGGCTGTTTTGATTTTATTTTTAATGAAATTTTGGTATAATCAATAGTATCATGTGGAAGTAGGAGTGGTAAATTTGAATATATTACAGAAAGCCTTAGGGGCTGCTGTAGTGGCTGTCTTGATGAATATCGGGCCGTCCGTCATGGCACGGACTATTTTGTATGTGCCGCAGGATAATCGGCCTGTCGATTTTGCCTATACCGTGCGGACGGCACAAGAAGCAGGGTATACGGTAATTACGCCGCCGGAACGGTATTTGTCCGGCGCTGATTTTCACGGCCAGCCGGATAAACTGATTGCCTGGGTGGATGACCATGCCGGGCAGGCAGATGCCATGGTTTTGTCCATGGATTCACTGGTGTACGGCGGGCTTGTCGATTCGCGTAAGCATAATCTGACGATGGAAACGATGCAGGCTCGGCTGACAAAAGTCGAAGAATTGCACAATAAATATAAACATGTGCCTATTTATGCGTTCAGCACGGTTATGCGCAGCCCTTGGGCTGGCGGCAAAGGCGTAGAACCGGACTATTACTTGCAGTTTGGTTCGGACATGTATCAGCTGGCGTCACTGCAGGCCAAAATGGATACAGAAAGCCTGAGCCCGCAGGAACGCAGCGATTGGTTTTCCATCATGCGCCGTATCCCGATGGAATATTTGCAGGACTGGTATGACCGCCGGCATAAAAATATGATGATTAATTGTCAGTTGATTCAAGATGCCAAGAAAGGCGTTTTTACGTATTTCAGCCTGGGTCACGATGACAACTCCGTCAATACGCAGTCTTCCTTGGAATCTAAATACTTGGAAATGGCAGGAGAAACGATTCCTAAGACATCCTTTGGTTCTTTCCCCGGTGCAGATCAACTGGGCCTTCTGCTGATTACTAGGGCTAATAATGATTTCAACAATTATCATCCGAAAGTGACAGTCATTTATCCGCTGGGCGGCGGTGAAAAGACGGTTCCCAGCTACGACGGCCAGGCGATTGGTAAGACGATTGCTTCCCATGTTGAAGCGATTGGCGGTACGATTACCGACAAGGAACGGCCGGATGTATTGCTGGCAGTCAACACGCCGCTGACAACTTCGACCAGTGAATCAGGAAATTTTGAAAACTTCCCGATTATGCTGCAGTCTACTAAAGATTTTCTGGCGCAGATAGAAAAAGCTGTTACAGCAGGTATTCCGGTCAGCTTGGTGGATATGGCATTTTCCAACGGTTCTGACAATACGTTGGTATATGGTTTGTATCAAGACAAAATGATGTATCGGCTAGCTGCGTACAACGGCTGGAATACGGCCAGCAACTCGGTGGGATATGGGATTGCCCAAGGGGTACTGGCACGCTACATGACAGATAGTGCGCACCGGGACATGCTGACGACGCAGTATTTGGACAACTGGGCTTATCAGGCCAACATCCGCGACTACATTTACCGCATGCAGCAAAAAGTAGAAGTCGGCGTGGTCAAACGGTATTATCCGACAGTAATGGGAGAAATGCAGAGCCGGACGAAAGAACAAGTGCAGCGGTATGCTTCGACGTATCTGGGGGTAGATCCCAAAACGATTAACGTTACACTGCCGTGGAATCGTCTTTTTGAAGTATACATTGACGTACATCCGCAGGCCGATGTGCCGGTAGAAGCAGAAGTACGCCATCATATTAAAAGCAGTGAACTGAAAAAATTAGAAGACAAACTAAAAGAAGCTCAGCAGGCTGTAGAAGAAGAAAAGAAAAAGGCCAAAGACGGTAAAATCGATCCGGAAACACAGCAAAGACTAGCCGATGCGGAAGCAGCTGCCCAAGCCAGCTATCAGGCAGAACTAGAAGCACAGGACCTCAATGCCAAAGAAGATTTGGCACAAAAAAACAGAACCTGGGCACCGCAGTCATAGCTGTATTCAAAAAGACATGGTCTGAAGATTGCTGATTGAGTGTATACGTATTAAAATAAGATTTGTCAGGAGATACAGCATATTTCTATACGAAGAAAGGGAGTGTGCATGAAAGGTTTTCATTGTGCGCAATCTGTCTAGATAGCTGAGATATTGTTGCATGGTCAATAGTAAAATGAAGTTGAACAAATTATAAAAACAAAAATCCATAGTGTCATCCTGTGTTAAAATGGTTTTACCACAAATCACCAACAAAGGAGTATCACTATGGATCATAATCATTTTAACACATTAGAGGAATCGCGTAAACCTGGACGTCATCTTACCCTTGACGAACGAGGTCAGATACAGGCCCTTCATCAACAAGGGCTCAGCCTGCGTGCTATCGCAAAAGCTGTCGGTTGTGCACACACAACCATTCATTATGAATTGAAACGCGGAACACCTGCACGCAATGGTTCACGCGGACGAAAGCCCATGTATAAGGCTGCACGTGGTCAAGATGCATACCGGCAGCATCGTCAGCACTCACATAGGCCCTGCAAGATTGAATCAGAGAACTGTGATCCATTTATTCGTTGGATGTTCGATCAAGTTCGCTGCCATCGCTGGTCTATTGATGAGTGTGTCGGCTATGCCCGTTTGCATCGCTTGTTTCCAGCAGAAGCTATTCCTTGTACGAAAACAATTTATAATATGCTGTGGGCAAACAAGCTGCCTTTCACCGTATTTGACCTGCCCCGTGCACTCAGCCGCAAGCCCCGTAAGCTGCGTTCCCGCAAGAATAAGAGATGGCTTGGACGCAGTATTGAGGAACGCCCGGAGAAGGTGAATACGCTTGAAGAATTTGGACACTGGGAAGCCGATACGGTCGTTGGCAAAAAGCAAGGCAGAGAAGCTGTCATTTTCACCGCGGTCGAGAAGAAGTCTCGTAAATATATTGCCATCAAGATTCCTAGCCGTACTTGTACCGGTGTAGCTGTTGCTATGCAGAAACTCAAGGAGTACTATGGAGAACACTTTCATGAGATTTTCAAGACAATAACACCGGATAATGGCCCTGAATTTGAGGATTTTTCTACGTATGAGGCAGCGGGAAGCAAGATCTACTTTCCACATCCATACAGCCCCTTTGAACGCCCTCAGAACGAACGTCATAATGGCTTGCTGCGTGAATATCTGCCTAAAGGAATATCCATTACACAATACAGTGAAGAAGAAATCCTGCATTTTGCTGATGAGATCAACGCCCGTCCGCGCCGCATTCTCGGGTATCGGACTGCTGATGAAGTTTTTGATGAATTTCTTGATGAGGTGTACGCTATTAATGGCTGTGCTTAACAAAATATTTGTTCAATTTGAACTTGCAATTTACGA
>CAVKEA010000045.1:0-21810 GCA_963655305.1 bacterium | reverse complement strand
AGCGAGTTTCGCCCATTTAGCAATGACGGACATTCTCAAAGGAATGGGAGTTTCGGGCGGCCGCCTTTTTCTTCGTCTATTCTTTTTCGGCGGCTCGAAAAAGAATGGACATACGAGGGTACAGGGAACCTTCCCTGCATTCTGGTCGCACAGAAAGAAAAAGTGAATAGCATATGTAAACAGCAAGTTTACAGAAACCATAAAGAGGGTGTCGGGAACCATCCCGGCATTCTAATTGCACAGAAAGAAAAAGTATATAGCATATGTAAACGATAAGTTTACTAGAAAAAATGGTCAGAGGGAGATACTCTCCTGGACGATGAGTTTTTTGGTAGAACAAAAAAAGGTAAACAATAATACGCCGTAATATACTAGAAAATAGCACGTATGTAGTGTATATTTAGTATATTACTTATATCAGTTATTACAGAGATATCATTACATTTATATCATAAAATAGAATGATACGTAAATAATTACAAATGAATAAATATGCAATTATGAGAATTAAATTAAATTTTTAACATTTCCTCCATCTTCCATTTTTAGCCAAGATTTAGTATGATGTAGTTAACAAATATCAGGAGGTAATACTATGACAATGCAATTACGACACATCGTTCGCCAGGCCCAGCGCGGCAATCAGGAAGCCGCACAAGAGTTGCTTACGCAGTTTGAGCCGTTGATTAGCAGGCAAGTTGCCAAATACCGCCATCATTATCAGTCCGAAGCAGAAGCCCGCTCGACGGCGCACAGCGCAGCTATCGAATGCATTTACGGCTTTGACCTGTCCCGGCGCGCCAGCGTCCCTCAGCAGATGCAGGCCTGCATTCACAACGCCTTTGCCAGGGAAGCATACCATCAGAAACGGTACGAAACGATGGTACAAAAGGACTTTGTCGAAGAAGACGGTTGGACAGACTTGCCATCCGACTACGAAGATAAAACAAGCGACCGCCCCGACACATCCCTCATCCGCCGGGAAACCATGGGCGACCTGGACACCCTCATGCAAATCCTGCCGCCTAGAAACAGAGAATACGTCTATCTAAGAGTCCAAGAAAACTGGACATATCGCAAAATCGCCAGCAAATACGGCGTATCCGAAAGCCTGGTACGAAAAATCATCAAACAAGCATTAGCAAAACTGCGGAAACACCTATCCTAACCCGTAAAAAGCGAGCCCTCTTGACGGACGTGTTGAGGGGGCATTGCATCCTGTCGATGAATACGATATAATATACCTATAGTTTTTCCAAAAGAAAGTAAATCCGCGCCGTTATAGCGTATATGCGGAATGCGACGCTTTTTGAAAGTATTTCTTATACGATGAGCAAAGGAGACATCTGCGCCGCAACATGATGTATAAAGCGAGATAGGGTGTGGAGTTATACGGACAGGGAAAAGAAACCTAAACCCCGCAAGGGGACGGGAACGATACAATTCTTTAACTCTAACAAGGGCTTTAGTAGATTTTGAAAAGAAACATAAACCCCGCAAGGGGACGGGAACCTTCTATCATAATGAGCTATCCAACTTCTGAAGCTCGAAAAGAAACATAAACCCCGCAAGGGGACGGAAACGCTGTCCAGTTGGGGTAATTGTCCCATTCGTGTTTATGAAAAGAAACTTAAACCCCCGCAAGGGGACGGAAACATCAGCATGGACTGCATTGCAGCCCCATTTGCAGTAGTGAAAAGAAACCTAAACCCCGCGAGGGGACAAATACAAAAACCTCTTAGTGTTAGTGCCTTTTTATGACTAACGGAAAGAGGTTTTTTGTATACCGTGAGATGCTTTATATAGCTTTTTAGAATTTATTTTTATAGCAAAGGTTGAATACGATGCTTTTAGATGATTTTTCTAACTGGATGAATGCCAATAGTCGATTAGCAGATAGTTCTATCTACAAATATAAGCGTGCCGTCCATACGATTTCTCATGAAATGCAGGAATGGCACGTCATTCATAAAAGTTTGCTTGCAATGAGTGTGACAGAATTAGATATGGCTATCTTTGCGATTTTAAGAAATGCACAATTTATTGCTAAAAATCAAAAAGGAAATCATATGTACAGCAATGCGTTGAAACAATATCGATTATTTGCCTTGGATTGTATTGCCAATGAATCGGATGAATTGGCATTGGTCGATGCCATCAAAAATAGTCCTTTGCGGTCAACGGAAAAAGAAGCAGTCATCAAGGCGCGCGTTGGCCAGGGGACGTATCGAGAAAATTTGATGAAAAAATACAATTCAGCATGCATCATGACGGGGATTGATAATAAAAAGCTGTTAGTAGCAAGCCATATCAAGCCTTGGTCGATTTGTAATAATGAGGAACGAGTAGATATCAATAATGGATTGCTCTTGTGTGCTAATATGGATAAACTGTTTGACAGCGGCCTTATTACATTTGAGAATGATGGATGCCTGTACATATCATCTTTCCTAGGCAAAGAAAATGAACATAGATTACATATAACGCCCCATATGCAGTTTAATCTCAAAACCACCTCGGCAATGAAACGGTATCTTGAATATCACAGAGATGTATTATATGTCAAATAGCAATACGGATATGGAATACGAAGGGGAATATTGAAATCGTTCGTGTAATGAGTGATTGATGTATAGTAACATAGCAGATAGGCTGGATGATCAGCTCAGATTATATGGGTGTAACGAAAACAGCTGTTCTAATCAGTAAAAGAAAGCCCCCTTGACGGACATGGCGAGGGGGCTTGTTTTTTATTGCATCCTGTCGATGAATACGATATAATATACCTATAGTTTTTCCAAAAAAAAGTAAATCCGCGCCGGTATAGCGTATATGCGGAATGCGACGCTTTTTGAAAGTATTTCTTATACGATGAACAGCAAAGGAGTCATCTGCGCCGCAACATGATGTATAAAGCGAGATGGGGTGCGGAGTTATACGGATAGGGAAAAGAAACTTAAACCCCGCAAGGGGACGGAAACAAACATACATACGGGTCGTTATAGCTCCAATTCCCGCAAAGAAAAGAAACCTAAACCCCGCAAGGGGACGAAAACTTTTCACGTTCTTTTTCTATCATTTTTTCCGGCACGAAAAGAAACTTAAACCCCATAAGGGGACACATATACAAAAACCTCTTTATGCTAGTGTGTATCGCTAACGTAAAGAGGTCTTTTGTATAGTATGTTTGATATTATCTATAGTATTTTATTTATAAGGAAAACAAAAAAAGATGCCTTCCTATGTCTGAGAAGGCATCTTTTTCTATATTATCGTTTAGGTTGTAAAATTGTTTGCTTTTTAGTGCATAGATTCAGCTTCTACGGGGATGCTGATTTTTTCTGCATCGGGGTTTTCGTTCATGGCATCGATGCGTGCGCGATAGGCTGCGTCATTTTCGTAGCGTTTGTTTTTGTAGTAGCCTACGGTCAGGAACGGTATGATGATGATGGCGATGGCCAGGTAGCCGCAGTAGCCGTAGCCGTATTTGATGATGTTGGTCAGGCCGACGATGGAGATGGTCATGGATACGACGATGATGGCCAAGGTGACGATACTGGAACGAACGACGGAGCTATTAGAGATGCGTTTCAGCGGTTTGGTTTCCGAGAAGCGTGCTGTAAAGCCGAATACGGTCGTAACGCCGGTGGAAATCAGGCATAAGAGCAGGCAGATGCTGTAGACGATGGTCAGCCAGGACATGTTCATTCCTTGGCAGCTGGTCAGTGTCGGCAGGGGCGATTTGCCATAGATGTTGGTCCAGCCTAAGAGCATGCAGACGGATAAGGTCAGTGCGACGGCGTTCATGATAAAGGAGAACCACATGGACGTGGCACAGTTTTTACGGGTTGCCAGCGGCATGCCGACGACAATCATGGTCGGGATGACGACGCACTGGAAGCCGGAATAGGTAACGGCGTGGAGAATGGCCTGCGGCAGTTTGCTGAAGCCGTTGATTTCAAAGTCCTGCGTCATGGCCTGCATGACTGTGGTCGTACCGGCAACGTCACCGGCCATATAAATGCCGATGGCAAAGATGAAGACGGACGTGGCCAGAATGGCAATGCCCATGTAGGTGGTTGCTTTGCGGACCAAACCGGCTCCAAAAATCGTCAGGACGAGGACGACAGCGCCGACGACCAAAATACCCAGGTAATAATCCAGGCCTATCTGATCTTGCAGGGCCGAAGCGGCACCGGAAATGGCTGCGGAAACGGCCATGAGAACCATGATGTAAAAGAAGATTTCAAATAAGTATTCGACGGGCTTAAACGGGCTGTACAGGTTGTGAAACAGCTGTCTGTAGCTGGTCAAATGACGTGAGTTGTACATGTTCATGGCTTCTTTGATGGTCAGTGTCAAAAGAAGCATGGTGATGATGGCGGTAATCGGACCGAGCCAGCCCAGGCTGATAAAGTATACGTTGGCTTGGTTGCCCGTTGCAAAACCGCCGCCGGCGTGTGAACTAAATAATACGGCACCGACGGAAAAACACATGCTGATCGATGCAGCTTTGATGGTAGATGGTGTTTTCATAATGCATATCCTCCCTCAAGATGGAACTATAAGTCTTAAGAGAAACGAAAACGCCTTTCGTCTCTCTGCTGGTTAGCTAAGAGACGAAAGGCGTATGTATCCTTCCGCGGTACCACTCTGATTCGTCCGAAGACGCGCTCTCGGATACGACGATGCATATCCATGCTCTGTAACGGGAGTTCCCGTAGCAGCCTACTTCATTCAGCTTCTCCGTTCGGCAATGAGTTCAATCCGCTTTTTGTACTGTCTTGCACCCCGCGACAGCTCTCTGAAACATCCGGCTGGATTTACTGGTTTGCGTCATCACGTTTAACGACGTTTGATGATGACATAATAGCATACGAGTATAGGGGTGTCAAGTAGAAAAGATAAAGTTTTTTGTTAAAATATACAATAAACGTTTAAGTTTAAGGTTTAACCTTAAAATAAAAAGGCGACTATTTTCCTGTGTAAATGAGTTGAATCAATTTCATCGTCATTTCGTAGGATTTTACCAACGACGGAATCGGTAAAAATTCATAGCGGGAATGAAAGTTCATGCCGCCCGTAAAGTAGTTCGGCGTCAAAATGCCTTTGGTGGAAATGAAGGAACCGTCTGTGCCGCCGCGCATGGCAATCGTTTTGGGCGTAATGTCCAGGGCTTTCATAGCGTCGTAAATATAGTCGATGGCCTTGCGGTTGTCATCGGTAATGGCGTCGGCAATGTTGCCGTACGTATCGGAAATGATGCATTCGATGACGGCGCGTGGGTTGGCGGCCTGCAGTTTTTTGACGTTTTCGGCAATGCGCTGTTTCTTTTCTTCGTATAAGTCTTTGTGATGGTCGCGGATGTTGAGGTGGACCGTTGCCGTAGATTGGTTGGAATGGACTTCCTGGCACCAGATGTAGCCGTCTTTGCCGTCTGTGCATTCCGGTGTTTCGCTGCGGTCAAACATGTTGATAAAATCGACGGCAATAAGCGTCGGGTTGACGAGGACGCCTTTGGCACTCATGGGATGGGCGCTGACGCCGTGAATCGTGACGGTGGCACTGCCGGCGTTGAATGTTTCATAGACGACTTCTCCCAGTTCGCAGGAGTCAATGGTATAGGCAAAATCGACGGGGAATTTGCTGAAATCCATGTTTTTGGAGCCGTACAGGCCGCATTCTTCGTCGGGGACGAAAGCGACGTAGATGTCGCCGTGATAGAGAGACGGGTCTTTCGTCAGCGTAGCAAGGGCAGTCATGACGTTGGCGACAGCGGCTTTGTTGTCCGAGCCCAATACGCTGGTGCCGTCCGTGACGATGAGGTCCTGGCCTTTGTATTTGGCGAGTTCCGGATGGTCTTTGGCCGTCATGACAATGTGCTGACCTTCGTTCAGGACGATGTCGCCGCCGTCATAGGCCGTAATGGTCTGCGGATGGACGACAGGCGAAAGGCAGACATCGACCGTATCCATGTGGGTGCAGAAGCCGACAGAGGGAACGGTTTTGGTTTCGCCCTGCGGCAGATGAGCCGGCAGTTTGGCTGTCAGGACGCATTTGTCGCTTAGGCTGATATCGGTCAGGCCGAGTTCTTCTAGTTCGTGCTGTAATTGATGGGCCATGTCCCACTGGCTTTCTGTACTGGGGACGACCGTGCCGCCGTTTCCTTTGCTTTGGGATGGGATTTGCACATAGCGGTAAAACCGCGTAACTAATTCTTGTTGGACATCATTCATGAGTAAGACTCCTTTACGGTAAAACAGTGACATTAAAACATCTGGCGCGGGTAGATGTAGTCTGCCTGGAAGCCCAGGGGAATGCCGAGGAACCAGAAGACATAGAGCATAATCGTCAAGACGACCAGTAAGGTAATCGTATAGGGAAGCATAAGACTGCTCAAGGTACCGACGCCGGTTTTTTTGTAGTATTTCTGGCAGTAAATAATAATCAATGGATAAAAAGCAAACATCGGCGTGCAGACGTTGACGGCCGAGTCGCTGACACGGAATGCGGCTTGCGTCAGTTCCGGCGCAATGCCGACGGACATGAGCATCGGCACGAAAATCGGCGCGAGGATGGACCATTTAGCCGATGCCGACGTAATAATCAGGTTTAAGAGGGCAACGAAGATAATGATGCCAAAAATCGTGATTTGCGGCGGCAGTGCCAGCGATTTGAGGAAATCTGCGCCGGCAACGGCAATGAGCGCTCCCAGGTTGGATGCGCCGAAAGCATACATAAACTGGGCGGCAAAGAAATAGAAGACAATCAGCTGTACCAGCGTGTGCGTGATTTCTTCCATGGAATGGGTGAAATCTTTGGAGCTTTTGAAGGTACCGCTGATGATGCCGTAGACGATGCCGGGAATGCCGACGAGTAAAAAGATAATGGCTACGATGGACTGCATGACCGGCGCTTTGAAGCTGGCAATGTTGCCATCCGGGTCACGGAGCAGGGAATCTGTCGGCACGAGGGCCAAAAAGAGGCCGATGAGCATGAGAATGAGGACTGCCGAAGCGATATAAAAGGCCTTGTTTTCCTGCGGCGTAATCGGTTTCATGGCTTCGCCGGATACGTCGATGTCGGCATCGATGGGGCAGGCTTTGCGGCACCACGGTTCCGTGATTTTTTCTGTGACCCACCAGCAGCTGCCGATGACGGCAAAGGTCGAGCCGACGGCATAGAAGTAGTTGCACAAGACGTTGACTTCATACGTCGGGTCGATGATTTGGGCGGCCATTTGGGTAAAGCCCTGAATGACCGGGTCGATAGCCGACGGCGTATAGTTGGCGGCAAAGGCACCGGCGATACCAGCAAAGGACGCGGCGACGCCTGCCAGGGGATGTTTGCCCGACGCGTAGAATAAGTAAGCGGCAATCGGAATAATAATCATGTAGCCGCTGTCCGGTGCCAAATGGCTGAGCATGCCGACGAGGATGACGATCGGCGTAATGAGAAATTTCGGCGTGACCATCAAAATCTTTTTCAGGCCCGTGCCGATATAGCCGGACCCTTGGGCGATGCCGATGCCGAGAGTAGCGACGATGACCATGGTCAGCGGCGGGAAGCCGGCAAAGTTGGAAACCATTTTCGTCATGAGCGTTACCAGGGACTGCGGGGAAAGCATGTTGGTGACGGTGATTTCTTTCCCTGTCGTCGGATGCAGGTAGCCAAAATGAATGGTAGAACAAATCGCGGAAACGATACAGGTAATAAAGAAGGCGGCGATGAAGAGCATCGTAATATCAGGAATTTTATTACCGACTCGTTCAATCCAGCCGAGGAAGCCTCCGACTTGGTTTGGGGAGGCTGCAGGGGTATTGCTTTGATTTGCCATTGGGACAACTCCTTTATAAAAAAGTAATGTGGTGCATGCCATTGGACACGCACCACACTATCATACCATGCAATGGTTAACATAACAAGTACGTATACTTATTATGAATTATATGTTTAATTGTCAATTATACCGTTATGTATGCCGTTATGCCCAATCGCCGTGCGTAAAGACAGGCACAGTCGTTCCGTCTTCTTTTTGGCCTGTAATCGTCAAATCGTCTGAGCCGACCATAAAATCGACGTGAATCATGGAGTCGTTGATGCCGGCCTGCAGGGTTTCTTCTTTGGTCATGTCGGCACCGCCGGCAAGGCAGGTCGGATAGGCCGCGCCCAAGGCCAAATGGCACGACGCGTTTTCGTCGAATAAGGTTTCATAAAAGAGAATATTGGACAGGGAAATCGGCGAATGATAAGGAATCAGCGCGACTTCGCCGAGACGGCTGGCCCCTTCGTCAATGGTCAGGAGTTTTTGCAGGACGTCATTGCCTGTTTCGGCATGAGCGTCGATGACTTTGCCGTCTTGAAAGGTCAAATGGAAGTGGTCGATGACATTGCCGTTGTATACGAGCGGCTTGGTGCTGTAGACGATGCCGTTGACACGGTCTGCCTGCGGGGCAGAATACACTTCTTCCGTAGGGATATTGGCGTTAAACAGGATATGGCTGCCTGATTCTTCGGCGCCGCCCTGCCAGATATGGGTCTTGGGCAGACCGACTGTCAGGTCTGTACCGAGCGAGTTGGTATAATGCAGGCTCGTAAAATGCTGCGCTGTCAGCCACTGCCGACGCTGGGCCAGTGCAGCCAAATGGGCATCCCAATCTGCCAGGGGATGGGCTCCGTCGGCGCGGGACGATTGGAGAATTTGCTGCCACAGGGATTCATAGGCGTCTGCCGGAGCGGCATCCGGATAGAGCAGGGATGCCCAGACCGTGCTGGGAACGGCGGCGACGAGCCATGTCGTCTTGGAAGCCATCATGCCGTCGATATATTCTTTCAGTGCCGTGTTTTGGGCTTTTTGCCAGGCGAAGATTTTTTTCGTGTCGATACCGTTCATCAAGTACGGATTGGCAGAAATCAGGCTCAAAAAGGCCGCGCCCTGATGATAGTAATACAGGCTGAAATCACGGCGCCAGTCCGGCAGGGATTCAAACTGTTCCTGGTCTTCATATTCATAGCGAAGGCGGGCCATATCGTCACAGCGCCAGTTGCAGACGACCTGCGCTGCGCCGCATTCGTAGGCTTCCTTGGTCAGAATCGTCACGAACGAGCTGCTTTCGACAGGCGCGTTGACGACGAGAATCTGATTTTTTTGCAGATGAATGCCTTTTTGTAATAACACTTGAGCATATGCATGTAATTGTTTTTCTGTTGGCATGAGAAAAACTCCTTTCGTATCGGATTAACCTTGGGCGAATGCCGTATGCCGCCAAAGTCGGTAATTGAGGGCACTGGCATTAATCGCCAGGCTGATAACTAAACTGAGCCAGTAGCCGTAGGGGCCGTAAGGCGTCAAATGGGCACACGCGTAGCCCATGGGGATGCTGATGAGCCAATACGTCACAAAGGCAATATACGTAATGATTTTTACGTCTTTATAGCCGCGCAGAATCCCCTGTACCGGCGTGCCGGCCGCGTCAAAAAAGGCAAAGATGACAGCAAACAGGAGAAAATGGCGAATGGCCTGGAACGTGGCGGCGTCGCGGGTGAAAATATGGGCAATCGGGTCGAGAAACAGATACGTCGCGGCAATCGTAAAAATGACAATCGTAAAGACCGTCAGCTGCGACAGCACGGCGTACTGCCGGGCGCCGACAAAGTGTTTGGCACCGACTTCGTAGCCGATGACGATGGTCGCCGTCAGGCTGATGCTCCAAGGTATCGTATAGGTGAGCGTGGCATAGCTGATGGCGGCCTGATTGGCAGCCAAATAGACCGTGCCGAATTCCGCCATCAGCAGGCCGACGATGCTGAACAAGCTCGTTTCACAAAAGACGGCGATAAACATCGGCAGGCCGAGCTGGAGCTGATGGTAGCAGTGAACCCAGCTGAACGGCCGCGGACGAGTCCAGATATGGTACGACCGGAACGGTTCTTTCCACTGCAGGACGGCAACGAAAAGAAACAGGGAAATCCAGGCGGCAATCGTAATGGCATAGCCCGTGCCGATACCGCCCATGGGCGCGATGCCGAGGCCGCCAAAGATGAGCAGGCGGAATAAGAGAATTGTCAGCACCATATTGGTCAGCAAGATGGCCATCGAGATATGGGTCATGCCGTGCGCATCGACGACATAGCGGATCGTAGCCTGCAAAAAGAGGGGCAGTACGCCCAGTGCCAAGGCAAACAAGTATTCACTGGCAATGTGATGGACGGCCGGTTCCAGTCCCATAAAATCCAAAAACGGCGGCAGCAGCACGTAGCCCGCGGCTATCGTGATGACCGTAAAAAAGACGGCAATATACAGGCTCTGCATGATATAGATAGGGATGCGGCTTGTTTTGTTGGCACCGCGGAGCTGTGAAATAATCGGGGACACGCCAAAGAAAATCCCGGAAATGCCGGCAAAGAAAGGAAACCAAATGTTGACGGCGACGGCGACGCCTGCCAAATCAACGGTGCCGGCCTGGCCGCTGAAAATACTGCTGAATACGCTGGTGCCGATTTGGGCGACTTGCGTCAGCAAGAGCGGAAAAAATAAAATCAGAAAATGTTTGAGTTGAAATAAATGGGGGAAATGCATATATACCTCCGTGTTATTTGTACGCACTCTTTTTTATACCAATATACAAGGCTGTTGTGCGGCATAGTTGGTCAGCAGGCGCCGCCTTGTTTCGGCAGCCGTTTGTTGCTGGATCGGGAGCGTTTACCATGACGGGTACGCTGTCTAAGAAAAACGGCAAGAAAAAAGAGCTTGCCGCATCGTGCGACAAGCCCTGGTTGGCGTGTATGCCATTATTTTGCCATTGCGTTGACTTTAGCAGCCAAACGGGATTTTTTACGAGCTGCATTGTTTTTATGGAGAACGCCTTTCTGAGCGGCGCTGTCGATTACACTGCTGGCTTTGTCAAAAGCTGTTTTAACAGCATTAGCATCACCCGAAGCAATCGCTTCTGTCGTACGGCGGATAGCTGTATGTACAGTGGATTTTACTTTGGAGTTAGCTTCATGACGAGCTGCGTCTTTTTCCATGGATTTAATATTGGATTTAATTTGCGGCAATTGGTTCACCTCCCTAAATTACAAGAACACTAAAATGCATTTTATCATATGTAAACGTAAAAATCAATACGTAAAATACATAAAATGAAGATAAATCGTTCAGCCGTATATCCGGTGATATGTTTTAGATTTTGTTGGCAGAGCCGAGAACGCTTTGGATTTTGTGAGCGACAATATCATAGATGAACTGACGGCCGTCTTTGAGGTACTGCCGCGGGTCGAAGTGATCCGGATGGGCAGCCAAATGCTGGCGGACGCCGGCTGTCAGGCCCAGGCGAAGGTCCGAGTCGATGTTGATTTTGCAGACGGCCATGGAAGCAGCTTTGCGGAGCTGGTCTTCCGGAATGCCGATAGCGTCGGGCAGATTGCCGCCGTTTTCGTTGATGATTTTGACGTATTCAGGAACGACAGAGGAAGCGCCGTGAAGGACGATAGGGAATCCAGGAAGCCGTTTGGAAACTTCTTCCAAGATATCGAAGCGAAGTGTCGGCGGTACGAGAACGCCCTGTTCGTTGCGCGTGCATTGTTCCGGCGTGAATTTGTATGCGCCGTGGCTGGTGCCGATGGCGATAGCCAGGGAGTCAACGCCTGTACGGCTGACGAATTCTTCTACTTCTTCCGGGCGGGTATACGATGCTTCATGGGCTGCGACTTTGACATCATCTTCGATGCCGGCGAGCTGGCCCAATTCCCCTTCGACGACGACGCCGTGTGCATGAGCGTATTCAACGACTTTTTTCGTCAACGCGATGTTGTCTTCAAACGAGTGTTTGGAGCCGTCAATCATAACGGACGTAAAACCGCCGTCGATGCAGTCTTTGCAGGTTTCAAAATCAGCGCCGTGGTCCAAATGAAGGGCAACGGGCAAATCATGATCTTCCAAAGCGGCTTCCAACAAATGTTTTAAATAACTAGGTCTTGCATATTTTCTGGCACCGGCAGAAGCTTGCAGAATGATAGGAGAGTGTAAATCCGCAGCAGCGTCTGTGACGCCCTGTACGATTTCCATGTTGTTGATGTTGAATGCACCAATAGCATAGTGACCTTCATACGCTTTTTTAAACATTTCTGTAGTTCCAATTAATGGCATGTGACATTCCTCCTGTAGTTCGAAATTTTATAGCCTTTGGGATATATAATTCCAGCCAGCCTGTGCCACGAGATGGCTCATGTCTGCAGGAAGCCGGGAATTAACAGAGATACATTGCCCCGTCATGGGGTGAATAAACTGGATGCGGCAGGCATGCAGCGCCTGCCGCTGGATGAACGTTCGGGACCCGCCGTATAAGTCATCACCGGCGAGGGGAAAGCCCAGGTAGCTGCTGTGCACGCGGATTTGGTGCGTGCGGCCCGTATGCAGCGTGACCTGCAGCAGGCTCCAGTCGGCGCCTGCCGCCAGGCGCGTAAAATCCGACCAGGCCGCTTGACCGCCCGCTGCCGCCTGCCGTTTGATGATGCTGTCCGGACAGCGGGCGATAGGGACGCGGACAGACGCAAACGGACTGGGAAAATGCCCTTCGACGATGGCCAGATACGTACGGCTGTAGCCGAGATCTTTTTTGTCAAACGCCGACTGAATCTGCGGCTCTTTGGCAATCATGCACAGTCCGGACGTATTTTTATCCAAACGGTGCATCGGATGATACGCGCAGTGCAGCCCGTTTTGCTGGTAGTAATAGGCCACGGCGTTGGCCAGCGTGCCCGTATGGGCGCCCGACGTGGGATGCATCAGCAGCCCTGCCGGCTTATCGACGACCAGCAGATACTCATCTTCATAGGCAATGCCGAACGGAATCGGTTCCGGCGTGAATTTGTTTTGTTCCGGCAGTGACACAGTGACGACATCGCCCGTATGAACAAAATCCCGCGTCGAAGCGCTGGCTCCGTTGATCGTGCAGATGCCGTTGTGTTTGATGCGGCGGCGCAGTGTCGATGAAACCCCGAAATGGCGCAGCGCACCGAGCAATGAAGTTGGTTTATCTATTGTCCCTACGGTAAAATGAATCATATGCGTTCCTCACTGTGTACATATTACAACTCTATTATACAAAATGCAGAACAATAAATCTATAATATTTCTCTTATTCAAGTCAACTTGTCCTTTTTACGTCCCAATTCGTGTGCTGCCGGCAGGGAAGCCGTAAAAAGAGTTGACCAACAGCCAGCGCATAGTATAATATAGAAATGTTATGTGCTTTTTGTATACAAGCTATCGATTCCTTCTATATTTCTTCTATAAAATAAAAGAAGGAATTTACAAACACGATAGAGAATATATACTACGTCGGAATATTTTGTAAGGTACAGGTGATAGGCGTGAAGAAATTTTCCAGCGAATTCATTGAACAGGTGCGGCAGGCAAACGATATTGTCAGTGTCATATCTGAATATGTAGCACTGAAGCGGCAGGGACGAAATTTCTGGGCCTGTTGTCCTTTTCACAATGAAAAAACAGCATCGTTCAGCGTAGCGGCAGATAAAGGATTTTTTTATTGCTTTGGCTGCCATGCGTCGGGGGATGTGTTCAAATTTATCATGATGAAAGAAAATCTCTCCTTTGCCGAAGCCGTGGCACGATTGGCCGAACGGGCGCATATCGCACTGCCGGCCGTCGAGAAGACGGCGCAGGAAATCGAACGGGACCGACTCGTCGCCCGTTTGTATCAGATCAACGAGATGGCAGGAAATTTCTTTCACAACTGTCTGACAAAAACACATTATGGACAGCCGGGACTGGCATATTTTCACGGCCGTCACGTATCCGATGACACCATCCGTGAATTTAAGCTGGGATTTGCCCCGGACAGCTGGAATAAACTGACCGACGCATTTATGAAAAAAGGCGTGGCAGGCAGGGATTTAGTGCGGCTGGGACTGGCCAAAGAAAAAAACGGCCGTTTTTATGATGCCTTTCGCAACCGCGTCATGTTTCCCATTCGGGACGGACGCAGCCGTATTGTCGGCTTTGGCGGCCGGGTGCTCGATGATAGCAAGCCGAAATACTTAAATTCGCCGGAAACGCCTATTTTTAACAAACGCCGCTTGCTATTTGCCATGGATTTGGCGCACAAAGCTATCTATGAAGAAGGCAGAGCCGTGTTGGTAGAAGGCTATATGGATGTCGTAGCTGCCCATAATCATGGAATTCACAACGTAGTCGCTTCGCTGGGAACGGCTTTTACGCCGGAACAGGCTAGGCTTTTGCAGCGGCAGGCCAAAGAGCTGGTCCTGTCGTATGACATGGACGGCGCCGGCAGGCAGGCGACGCTGCGGGCGATGGAAATTGTCCGCGGCATGAGCATGGCTATTCGCGTCGTGTCACTGCCGCAGGGCAAAGACCCGGATGAATATATCAATACGGCCGGGCCGGATAAATTCCGGGACGCTGTGAATCACGCACCCAACGTATTGGATTATATGCTGCAGACGGCATGCAGGCGGTTTGACCGGACGACGTTGGAAGGCAAATCGGCGATTACGGCGATGGTGCTGCCCGTATTGGCAGCTGTAGACAACCGGGTCGTGCTCGAAGCCTTTTTGGCTAAAATGGCTTCGCAGCTGAAAATTGATGACAATGCCGTGCGCAGTGAATTTAATAAATATATCGCCAAGCATCCCGAACTGGGACAGCAGCAGGTCGTGATTTCGGCTTCTGTATCCCATGAAAACGCGGCCGCCCGCGGCAGCGGCGCCATGGCCGTGGCGGAAGAAAATATTTTGCGCTTTCTCTTGGAAAAGCCGGCAGCCTGCGGGCGGATTCAAGAGAAAATCGACACCGCTTTTTTTACGGATGCCAAACGAAAACATATTTATCAGACGATATTAGACGTCTATACGCAGCAGGGAATGTACACGAAAGGGGACATTCAAGAAAAATTAACTCCTGAGGAGGCCGAAGAAGTTGCAAGAATTATGATTTTGCAAGATGTACCAATGGATGAAAATGTAGTAATGGACTATGTAAAACGATTTCGTCTGGCAGAGCTGCAAAAGCAGTATATGGAACACAGCCGACGGGCGGCAGCCTACAGCAGGGAGAATGACAGCCGTGTCATAACGGAACTGGCAGCTTGTAAACAGATAAACGAAGAAATCAAAAAATGGTCTTAAGGAGCAGAAAGGAGCTTGCATATAATGACGAAAACAAATGATACAGCGATGATGACAGATAAAAAAACAGGTGCTAAAAAAAGCACGGCGAAAAAAAGCAGCAAACGAAAAAACGGCAGAAAAAAAGAACAGGGCAGACAGCTGACGGAGCAGGAACGCTTGAAATTGGCACAGCAGCACGTATTGCAGCTGCTGCAGATGGGCCAGAAAAAAGGCAGTCTGACCTATACGGAAATCATGAATGTGCTGGAAGAAGACGAACTGACGCCGGAACAAATCGACAAAATGTATGAACTGTTTGCCGATAAAGGCATTGACATTATCGGTGAAGATGACGTCAATGACAACGACGACATCGATGTGGATGATGATACCGAAGAAGTACCGGATTTGCATACTGTCGATTTGAGCGTGCCTGAAGGCATCAATATTGACGATCCGGTTCGCATGTATTTGAAGGAAATCGGCCGTGTGCCCCTGCTGTCTGCAGCAGAAGAAATTACGCTGGCCAAGACGATTGAACGCGGCAATGCAGAAGATGCGACGGAAGAAGAAATCAAAGCCGGCACGATTGCCAAGAAAAAATTGACCGACGCCAACCTCCGCCTCGTTGTCAGCATTGCCAAACGGTATGTAGGACGCGGCATGCTGTTTTTGGATTTGATTCAAGAAGGCAATTTGGGCTTGCTGAAAGCCGTTGACAAATTTGACTACAGCAAAGGGTATAAGTTCAGTACCTATGCGACATGGTGGATTCGCCAGGCGATTACGCGCGCCATCGCCGACCAGGCTCGTACGATTCGTATTCCTGTGCATATGGTGGAAACGATTAACAAGCTCATCCGTATTTCCCGCCAGCTTCTGCAGGATAAAGGCCGTGAACCGCTTCCGGAAGAAATCGCGGAAAAAATGGAAATCCCTGTAGAACGCGTACGGGAAATCATGAAAATCGCACAGGAACCGGTTTCGCTGGAAACGCCAATCGGCGAAGAAGAAGACTCCCATTTGGGCGACTTTATCGAAGATTCGGAAGCCGTCGCACCAGATGATGCGGCATCCTTCATTTTGCTGAAAGAACAAATCGAAGACGTCTTTTCGTGTTTGACAGACCGTGAACGCAAAGTACTGTACCTGCGTTTTGGCCTGAAAGACGGCCGGCCGCGCACGCTGGAAGAAGTAGGCCAGCATTTTAACGTCACGCGCGAACGTATCCGTCAGATTGAAGGCAAAGCCCTCAGCAAACTGAGAAACTGGGGTAAACGGGAAAAGATTAAAGATTTTCTTTAAGAGACAGTACTTGACGGCATTCCGTTATTATCGTATAATTACTTGGTAAGGCTCCTAAGCCTTACTGTTTGGGCCTATAGCTCAGCGGTAGAGCCCCCGGCTCATAACCGGTTGGTCCCTGGTTCAAATCCAGGTGGGCCCACCAACCAGAACTCCTGTCTTATCCTTGTAGGACAGGAGTTTTTTTATGTCCTGTTGACAATGACGCGATGGGAAATGTTGACAGGTAAATGAGAAAAAACGTATAATATAGCTTGCTATTGTGATGTTATCGGTTTACGCGCATTGCCTGTGAAGGAGGCTCTTTCATGCATAGTATATCTTATTTTTGGCGATTGTCTCGCAGGATTTACCGTCCTCGAAATTTTCAGGAAAACAAACGGGCTGTCGTCTTTTTTTTCCGCGCCGCTGCCAATCGCTCCTTGTTTGAACAGTTATATACCTTTTTGGATGCCTATGAACCCATGCAGGGATTTTTGGAACAGCAAGATCCGGATTTTCAGGAAGTGATGACGCGCGTCTTTTTATTCAAAAATTCGACGATGTCCCAGCGGCTGAACGCCCTGCTGCATCATTTTACGATTCTGCGGACGTTTTTTAAAGACGAAGTCATTCACAACATCTATTGGGGCCACGGCTATACCTTGTGGAAATCGACAGATGAATCCATGCCGCTGGAAGCACGGCTTCTCTTTGATACAGGCCAGCGTAAAGAAGGCTTTATGTCGCTGTACTTGTATCATGAAGGCGAAATGATTTACCATTTTAATTTCCGCTTTGATTACAACGCTGCCGGAAAACCGTCCATGTATATCGGCACGATTCAAGGGTCCAAGCATGGCCTGGATACGACCAAAGTATTGACCAAAAAATTATTCGGCTATCGGCCCAAGAATTTCATCTTGTATCTCATGCGTATTTTGGTGCAGACGCTGGGCATTCAGGATATGTATGTCATCAGCGATGAAGGATTTTATACCAACAGCCACATGCTGCGCGGCAATCGTTCCAAAAAGACGAATTTCGACGGTTTTTGGCACGATGAAGGTGCCGTCAGCGACGATACGGAACGCTGGTATTTCCGGCTGCCTATTGAAGAAAAACGCCGTAAATATGGTGAAATTAAATCCCAAAAGCGCAACCTTTTCCGCAAACGCTACTTGCTGATGGATCAGATTATTCCGGCCTATGTCGCAGCCATACGCGGCCTGTTCCGGCAGGGCTTTGCACCCACACCGTCGGCAGTCGATGAAGCGACGATTGTAGACAAACCGGCTGACTACGACCCGATTGAAGCGCCGAAACAATAAAAGCAGGATAGTACCACTAGGAGAACGTGTAGTCCCTGCTGCGGCAGCTCGGCTGCGATACCGTTTTAGGTACAGCGTTTGCCGCCTGATAATTCATATGCTGCAAACTGAGAACTAAAAACTTGTATAACGATATGAAAAAACGTCTGTATCCTAACTGATAGAGACGTTTTTTTGCTGTATAGAAATGGTCAAGCAGCATAGAATCTGTAGGAGTTAGACTGCCGCGGCATCTAGGGGCATGGGATGGCGCAGGTCAAACGGCTTGAAGATACGGGGCAGATACGATACAATAAAAGCATCTTTACGAGCAGGAGGCAGACAATAGCGTATATGGGAAAACGATTTTTACAGTATATCCAGCAGGATATCAAGCTGTTTTTGTATTTAGAATGTGTAATTATGGTGTTTCGGCTGGCGTTTATCGCTGTCTATGCCGGGCAGTTGAACACGGCCGGATGGAGTGAAATCGGCTATGCCTTGTGGGTCGGCGTGCGAATCAGCCTGAAGACGACGGCGTTTTTGACGGCCTTTTCCTTGGTATTTGCTACGATTTGCGGCAGTCTTTGGAAACGCTGGCCGGCAGAGACGATACGCTTGGCCGTGGGAAGCATCGCGTCGGGGCTCTTGGCATTGCTCTTTATGATTCGCATTCCGTATTATCAAGTGTTTCATGCGACCTTTAACATTATGGTTTTCAACGGCATGCAGGACGATACGCATGCCATTTGGGACACTATGGTTCATCAGTATCAATTATGGCCGCGGCTGGCCGGAGCCGTGCTTTTAATCGCTGCCGTCGTGTATGGCTGGAAGTATCTGCTGCATACGAAGACCTGGCAGCCTGTGCGGCATCAGCGGCTGTACTGCCTCGTCGTGATTTTGCTGCTTCCTGTGTTTGGCGCGTTTTGCCGCTTTGGCGGTGCCTTTAGTTCAGACAACGGCATTCCGTGGGAAAGTGCGGCTCGGACGAAAAACACGCTGTTGAATGAAGCGATTCTCGACGATGGGCAGGCTCTGTATCGGGCCTATTCGACGTATCAGCGGGCACACGAACGGGCAGTACGCGCGATTGCGCCTGCAGAATTGAAACAGGCGATTGCCGTACTGGGCGGCCGGCCGCAGGCAGCGACACTGGATGAAGCCTTTACGCGGACCAATGCCAAACCGCTGCTGCCGCATAAACCGAAGCAAGTCGTCGTCATTTTGGGCGAAAATTATGCATTGTGGCCGCTGCTGGAACCGTATAAACCACTGGGATTGGCCAAAACAGGGGAAATGCTGGCAGAAAACGGTGCCTATACGTATCAGTTCCTGGCCAACGGCAACGGGACGATGACCTCCCTCAACGGATTTATGACGGGCCTGCCGGATGTCGGCATGTATCAAAACTACCTGATGGGCAAAAACGGCGACGTAGATCAACTAGGCATCGCTTCCGTCATGAAGAAGTTGGGATACAAGACGGTCTTTTGGTATGGCGGCCTGCGGAGCTGGCAGGATTTAGGCGATTTTTCCCGGCGGGAAGGGTTTGATGAATTTCACTGTGCCGATGAAATCGCACCGGAAAACGGCGCAACGGCCTGGGGCGTAGCCGATGAAGATTTGTTCCACGCCGTAGAGCAGTATATGGATACAGAAGATACGCCGACCTTTCATTTTATCTTGACGACGACCAACCATCCGCCTTTTGCCTATGACGTCGATGCCAAAGGATTCCCGCGCAGCGAAGTCGAAGCCAAACTGCCTGCGTCTATCCCGACGGATACAGCGACTATCAATCAGCTGGGCCATATTTGGTATGCCGATGATGTCATGGGAAAATTCATTCATGCCGTAGAAACCAAAGACGCATCGACCCTCTTTGTCGTCACCGGCGACCATGCGGAACGGTTTGATTTTGCGTCCAATGTATCGTTGCCGGAATTGAGCGGCATCCCGTGCTTTTTCTACGGTGCCGGCGTGACGAAAGACATGGTGAAGACGACAGATACAGGCAGTCATCTGCAGATTGCTCCGACCTTGGCGGCTTTGATTGGCCCGGCAGGCAGTACGTATGAATCGCTGCTGCCGCCGCTGATGGGCTCGGATAAAGCCTTCAACCATCGGCTGATTATCGAAAACGGCCGCATGCAGGAACAAAAAGATATGACAGATGAAGCCTTTAAACAGTATATCGATGCCGCGCGAACCGTAGCCATTTGGCGCATTACCAAAGGCAACGCCATTCCGCAGGAATAAGCGGAATACATAGATTCGCGCAGGCCTTGCAGAAAAAAAGAACCTCCTGCCGTCAGATGGGATTTCTGACGCTGGGAGGTCCTTTTCTATCTCAGTGCTTCGTTTTTTATCAGCCCTTTGCAGCACTGGAAGCGTACTGCTGCAAACGATGTACATAACATGGTATAGCAAAAAAGGCTGTGCAACAGGAGAATGGGTAGTTCCTGTTGGCACAGCCTTTGGATGCGTTTTATTCTCTGCGTATGCAGCGATTATTTGAGGTTTTTCTTCGCTTCTGCTTTAGCGAGGAACGGAGCGGATTCAATGATAAACCGTTCGTGTGTTGCTTCGCCTACGACACCGGCATTATCGGATGCTTCGATTTTAAATGTCAGTTTCCGTCTGTCCTGTTCGACGAGGGTAGCTTTGGCTGTAACTTTTAAGCCAATCGGTGTAGCTGCTACGTGTTTGACATTCATGGCAATGCCGACGGTGTTGTAGCCTTCCGGAAGCTGGGGATCGCACGCGTTAATCGCTGCGTTTTCCATCAAAGCGACCAAAGCCGGTGTAGCGTATACCGGGGATTTGCCGCTGCCCATTTTGATGGCTGTGTTATTTTCGGTAACGAGTTCAGAAACTTCTGCCTGAGAATTTGCTTTTACTGTAAAATCCATGATATATCCTCCTAATGTTGAGTTCAATGTACAATACCACTATATCACACTTACTATGCCTCTGCCACTGTTTTTTGACAGGTTGTGCCAAATATTATAGAATACGTATAAATGACTATGGAGTATAGGAGTGACACATGTGAAACTAAAAACAGCCCTGCTGGCAGTATGTTTGCTTGTATCGGCAAGCATGCCGGCCATGGCAGCCAAAGATAAAGGCACGCCCGTCAAATTTCCAAACTGGGGCGTGATTACCATGCCGACGGACGTATATATGGAAAAAGGCTGGCAGCCCACGCTGACGGCAGGAGCTTATCATCAGGATATGGAAGAAATGCTGGGAAATATTTATCCCAAACAGCCGGAAACATATCAGCTCGTCAAAAAAGATGACGCTCATTTTCAATATGCCTATTTGCTGCACTACAGCATGACGGTTTGGGAAATCGAAGCGGCAGTAGAACGGCAGCAGGAAGAAAATTCCTACTTGCGCGACATCGGCAGCCAGCCGGATTTAAAAACACTGATGGCGCGTGCCAATGAAGTACTGCCCAAATATATACCGGCAGGATTTCGCTTGAAAACGCCGATTATGGCAAAAAAGAAAAACGGCCGCACCTTTTATGAATGTACGGCAGAACGGACACTGGTAGTCAATGACAACGCCTTTACAGAATCCGTCCGAGCCATCGCTTGGCAGCATGGCCCCAATGTAGAAATTGCCGTCGTCGTCGGCCAAAAGGGAACGTATTGCGATTTGAGCGATACGATTGTATCCATGCTGGAAACGGCACAAAAAATGCCTAAAAAATAACGAAGCAAAAAGAGGCTGTCGCAAAGCGGCAAGCCCCTTTTTGTTGTCCATGAATTTAAAAGTTTTTAGTTTGAAGAAAATAATCGCACTGTGCGATTAGAATGCAGGGATGGATCCCTGCACCCTCGAATGTTTGTAAGATTCTGTAAACGTGCCGTTTACATGGCGTATGTGCTTTTTCTTTCTGCGCGACCAGAATGCAGGGAAGGTTCCCTGTACCCTCGTATGTCCATTCTTTTTCGAGCCGCCGAAAAAGAATAGACGAAGAAAAAGGCGGCCGCCCGAAACTCCCATTCCTTTGAGAATGTCCGTCATTGCTAAATGGGCGAAACTCGCT
>CAVKEA010000044.1:0-21902 GCA_963655305.1 bacterium | reverse complement strand
TTGGGGCCTCTTTTGCTATAAAAAAACGGACTCAGTTATCTGAATCCGTTTTTTTTTAATGAGGCTATTATGTTACAGCCCCTTTTGCTTGCTGTTTTTATCTGGCCAGGCAGCTTGCGCGGCACTGAAAAAATAGTCAGCGTATTGACAATTTTGGCAGCTCATGGTATAGTGTACAAAGTTAGGCAGGAAATGTAAGCCTAGCTTTTTTAAGTTACAGAAAAAATTCTTGACTTAGCCTTATAGGTGTGATACATTATAAAGGCAGTCTTACGCAGGCAATCGGCCTGCGACTATTTATAATAGACTATCGATTAAGAGAGGTGTAAGGAATGCGTACAGCGATTACATTGGCATGCACAGAATGCAAACAGCGTAACTACCGGACGAACAAAAACAAGAAAAACAATCCGGATCGTTTGGAATTGAAAAAATACTGCCCGTTCTGCAAAAAAGAAACATTACATAAAGAAACAAAATAATTTGTGAAATAAGATGTTGCTTGAATCTTATTTGGATGTGAGAGGTTATATGGCACAATCAGCTAAAAAAGCAGCACAAAAGAATAAGAAGAATCCGGGTAAGTCATTTTTACAAGGCGTTAAGGTAGAAATGAAGAAGGTCATCTGGCCGACAAAGAGAGAACTGATTAACTATACTGTCATGGTTATCGTTGCAACGATTGTTGTTATGGCAATTATCGGCGCATCAGATGGCGTATTTTCTCAGTTATTTAATTTACTGCGTAATATTGTCGGATAGGGAGGCCTGCGCTTAGATGGAATCAGATAAAAAATGGTATGTCATCCATACGTATTCCGGTTATGAAAATAAAGTAATGGCTACACTGGAACGCAAGGTCAAATCCATGGGCTTGGAAGACACGATTAGCAAAATTCTCGTGCCGATGGAAGAAGTCGTAGAAGTCAAAGACGGCAAAAAACGCACGGTAAAACGTAAAATGTATCCGGGCTATGTCGTCCTTGAAATGGAAGTAAATGACCGTTCCTGGTACGTCGTACGCAACACCCCTGGCGTAACAGGATTTGTTGGCTCGGCAACGAAGCCCGTTCCTTTGGAACCGGATGAAGTCAAAAAGATTTTGAAAACTCAGGGTATGGACAATGAACCTAAGACACAGATTTCAGTAGAAATTGGGGAACAGGTTCGCATCACATCCGGTTCATTTGAAAACTGCATTGCTACCGTTACGGAAATTAATGAAGAAAAAGGTACCGTAAAAGGCCTCATTGATATGTTTGGCCGTGAAACAGTGGTAGAAGTCGACTATTCTCAAATCGAGAAGAGTCTGGAATAATATACTTCTAAAATGTGGCGTAAGCCGCGAGTGGGAGAATCGAAAGATTCGCTTACCACATCTTGTAATGTAAGGAGGTGTAACTCACCATGGCAAAAAAAGTAACAAAAATGGTTAAGCTTCAGTGTGAAGCTGGCAAAGCAACTCCGGCGCCTCCTATTGGCCCTGCATTAGGCCAGGCTGGTGTCAACATTATGGCTTTCGTAAAGGAATTTAACGAACGTACAGCTAAACAGGCTGGTTTCATCATCCCTGTCGAAATTACTGTATATGAAGACCGTTCCTTTACATTCATTACAAAAACACCGCCCGCTGCTGTACTCTTGAAAAAAGCAGCTGGTATCGACAAAGCTTCGGGCGAACCGAACAAGAAAAAAGTTGCAAAAGTTGGTCGTGACAAAGTTCGCGAAATTGCAACGACAAAAATGCCGGACCTCAACGCTAACGACGTTGAAGCCGCTATGAAAATGATTGAAGGCACTGCCCGCAGCATGGGTATTGAAATCGTCGACTAATTTCAGACGGTTTCTCTGCCCGTGGAAGGGGTCTATCGCCCCGCTAAACCACATAAGGAGGAAAACACATGGCAAAAGTAGGCAAGAAATATGCTGAAGCAGCTAAATTGGTCGACAAAACAAAATTGTATGACCCGGCTGAAGCAGTAGATATCTTGAAAAAAATGGATACAGCTAAATTTGATGAAACCGTTGAATTGGCTGTAAACTTAAACGTAGATCCGAAATATGCTGACCAGCAGGTTCGTGGCGCCTTGGTTCTGCCGCACGGCATTGGTAAATCCAAGACTGTTCTCGTATTTGCTGAAGGCGAACAGGAAAAACAAGCTCAAGAAGCTGGCGCAGATTACGTCGGTGCAGACGACTTGGTTGAAAAAATCAAAGGCGGCTGGCTCGATTTCGACGTAGCAATCGCTACACCGAAAATGATGGGCAAAGTTGGTCGTTTAGGTAAAATCCTCGGTCCTAAAGGCTTAATGCCTAACCCGAAGGTTGGTACTGTAACGATGGACGTTGCAAAAGCTGTTTCCGAAAGTAAAGCCGGGAAAGTTGAATACCGTACTGATAAAGCCGGCAACATTCATTCCCCTATTGGCAAAAAATCTTTCGATGCAAATAAATTGATTGAAAACCTTACGACACTCGTCGATACACTTATCAAAGTAAAACCGTCGGGCGCTAAAGGCCAGTACATCAAATCGATTACCATCAGCTCCACAATGGGCCCTGGTATTCACATCAACCCGTTCAGCGTTAAAGGTGTTGTAAAAGCTGACGAACAATAATATCTCTCTTAGCTGTAGACTGAAGGTATGTATAATGGACGATTGTCCGCCATCTGAGGCTAAAACTAGTAGATTATGACTATGACTAGTTCGGCCTCATGCAAATGAGGCCGTTTTTTATTGCTAAGACGATATAAATCCCACATCAAGGAGGTGTATCGAAACATGTCTATGTATGCAAAACATCAGGTATCCCCGGCAAAAGCTGCAGTTGTTGAAGAAATGAAAGAAAAACTGCAGTCCGCTCAAGGTGCTGTTTTAGTCGGTTTTTCCGGCTTAAGCGTAGCTGAAGTTACAAAACTTCGTCGTAAATTCCGCGAAGGCGGCGTTGAATACAAAGTTATCAAAAACACGTTAACTCGTATCGCTGCTGATGAACTCGGCTACAATGGATTGGATGAATTCCTCGAAGGCCCGACAGCTATCGCATATTCTACAGAAGATGTCGTAGCACCGGCAAAAATCCTTAAAGAATTCATCAAAGAAACAAAGACAGAAGCTATTACCGTTAAAGTTGGTATTGCTGACGGTCAAGTTATTGACAAAGCATCTGTCGACGCATTGGCAAACTTGCCAAGCCGCGACGAACTCATCGCAAAAATCGTTGGCAGCATGCAGGCTCCTATCTCTGGCCTCGTCAACGTACTCCAAGGCAACATCCGCAATATGGTTTATGTGCTTGACGCAGTACGTGCTAAAAAAGCAGAACAAGAAAGTGCTTAATGCGGCGTAATAGAGAGTACTTAGTAACACGAAATTAAAATAACTGTAATATTTACAAATTGATACTATGGAGGTATTTTAAAATGACTAAAGAAGAAATCATGCAAGCCATTGAAAACATGACTGTTTTGGAACTTTCCGAACTCGTAAAAGATATGGAAGAAAAATTCGGCGTATCTGCTGCTGCTCCTGTAGCTGTTGCTGCAGCTCCTGCTGCTGGCGGCGCTGCTGCTGAAGAAAAATCCGAATTCGACGTTATCCTCACAGCTGCTGGCGACAAAAAAATCGGCGTAATCAAAGTTGTTCGTGAAGTAACTGGCCTTGGCTTGAAAGAAGCTAAAGCTCTCGTTGACGGCGCTCCTAAAGCTGTTAAAGAAGGCGTTGCTAAAGCTGACGCTGAAGCTCTCAAAGCTAAACTCGAAGAAGCAGGCGCTTCTGTTGAATTGAAATAATTTCTGCTGAAATTATTGTTGGACACCTTATGCCATTGTGTATAAGGTGTCTTTTTTTGATTTTCGTTTTGAATCGGAGATAGTGGGTGGTTGTAAATGCAATTGTTTTTGCAGCAACCAAAGTTGTGTTAGGATATACCGGTATCAATGTCTGTCAGAGGAATAGTTGCATAAAAAATGCACACCTATTGATTGTGTCAGTAATTTAGTATAAAGATTGCAAAAAGAGAAAAATGATAAATAAAGACATAATAAAGGAGTGATGACGATTCGCTTTTGCGTTTTGTCATCACTCCGTTGCTATAGCAAAAAGGTTGGATATAAATGTATTGTCTGTTATTTCATTTCCATCAAATGAGCCAGGCAGGGTTCAACTTGTACGCCTTCACGATAATCGGAGCCGGCTGCATAGGTATAATTCAGGGCGTAGGCTAAGAATTCAGCAGCTTTTTGTACGGCATTATGCAGTGGTGTATCGCTGAGAAGGGCACCGGTGAGGACACTGGTAAACAAATCGCCGGTGCCGCAGGTGCTGAAGGGAATACGGGAAACTAAGCATTCGTCATACGATGATATAGCGGCATCATAGCTGACGATTTTGATAGTATCGTCTGTAGATGGTACGCTGGTGATGACGATTTTTTCGGGGCCTCTGGCACTTAAGCTTTGGCAGAGCTGTCTTGTTACTTTAGTGGACGGTGCGTCTTCAGGGTACGGCATATTCAAGAGCAGGCAGGCTTCTGTAAAGTTTGGCGTAATAACTGTTGCATGGCCGATGAGATGTTTCATTTCCGTTACAATGTCAGGCTTGAAGACCGGATATAGTTTGCCGTCATCTGCCATAGCCGGATCAACGACAACTAAGCCGTCTTGTTTGCTGAACCGTTGGATGGCTTCTTCGACGATGGCGATTTGGCCGGCATCGGCTAAAAAGCCGCTGTAAATGGCATCATACGTAAATCCTAATTGCGTCCATTTATCCATAAATTCTTTCATATGCGGCGTAAAGTCAGAGAATGTAAAATCGCCGTACGTCAGATTATTGCTGAATAAGGCAGTAGGAAAAGGGCAGACTTGAAATCCCATGGCTGAAATGACAGGGATGGCAGCCGTCAAAGAGCAGCGGCCAAAAGAACACATATCATGTATAGCAAGAACTCGTTTAGTAGACATCATGTAAAACCTCCTCAAAAAATCTGTACTTCCATTCTACAAGATATATGAGTAAACGTAAATGGGACAGATAGAAGATATTCTGTATCGTTATAAAATATACACAAAAGAGAATGTCTGTGTATCCGCTGCTGCATAGAATATGGTATAATAGCACTAAACTTTTTGAATAAATCACAGATGGGGGCATATCATGGCGCAGGAAGCAAATGTATTGATGGGATTAAGTGTAAAAGCAATGATTTTTTTTGAAGGGAAACTGCTGCTGCTGCAGAAGAATGACGCTGAGGGACTGCACCATTGGGAGTTTCCCGGCGGCGGCCTGCAGTTTACTGAAGATTTTGAAACAGGGCTGCGTCGTGAAGTCAAAGAAGAAACAGGGCTGGACATTGAAATAGAAGCTCCTGCCGGCATTTGGAGCTATCGAAAGAAAGACGGACAATTTTTAAACGGCGTTATTTTTACAGCTCAGGCAAACAAGGAAGATGTCGTTATTTCTGATGAACATATTGCCTATCATTGGGTAACGCCGGCTGAATTTGCGTCTTACCGTATTCATGGCTCATTGCAGCGTTCTTTGCAGCGTATGAAGCAGTTTGCTTATGGAAAAAGCTATGCATTGCTTGAAGATTTTTTGGCGAAACGGTGAGGGCAGGCTATGAATAGAGAAAAACAGCAGCAGGCCCCTTTTGTTGAAGCCTTGGAAGCCTATTGCCATGCCCGGATGATTCCTTTTCATACACCGGGACATAAATTGGGGAAGGGCATTTCGGCGTATCAAAAGAATTTGTTTGGCGATGCGCTGCGGCGCGATTTAGGCCTTATGTATGCATTGGATGATTTATTTCAGCCGGAAGCGTCGCTTAAAGAAGCGATGGACTTGGCAGCAGACCTGTATGGGGCAGGAAAAACATTTTTTTCTGTCAATGGTACGACAGCTTGCGTAGAAGCGATGATACTGGCCGTTTGCCGTGACGGTGATGAAATTATTATTCCTCGGGAAGCACACCGCAGTGTCATAGGCGGCTTGATTTTGAGCGGAGCCGTACCGGTATATATGGAAAGCCGCTTTGCCGAAAAGGAACAAGTATCGTTGGGACCGGATTTGTTGTCTTTGAAACAGGCAATAGCCGCTCATCCGCAGGCCAAAGCCGTCGTCTTTACCTATCCAACGTATGACGGCATTGCCGGGAAGTTGGCAGAAATGGCCGCATATGCCCATGCTCATGGATTATTTGTCCTTGTCGATGAAGCACATGGGGCACACCTGCCGTTTCATCCTGATTTACCGGACGAAGCATTGGTCTGCGGTGCAGACTGCGCAGCGCAGAGCACGCATAAATTAATCGGTTCGCTGACCCAGACCTCTATGCTGCACTGCCGTCAAGGATTTCCGCTGCTGGATCGGGTCAGTGCCGCCATGGCTGTCGTACAGTCGACGAGTCCGCATTACTGGTTTTTGGCATCATTGGACAGTGCCAGACAGCAGGTGGCGCTGCATGGCACGGAACTCGTTGGCCGTGCCGTGATACTGGCCCGGCAGCTGCGCCGGGAGTTGAATGCGATTCCAGGTATTTTTTCATTTGGCCGGGAAATCATGCAGTATGAGTCGGTTGGCGGTTTTGATGAAACGAAAGTAACGATTGATTTTTTCGGACTGGGGCTGGACGGCAGGACTGCTGAAGCCGCATTGCGGGCGCAGGGTATCGAAGTAGAATTGATAGCGGGAAATCATGTATTGGCACTCATTACATTGGGGGATGATGAAGAATCGATCCGGGCCTTGCTGCACGCTTGTCGGCATATTGCAGCTGTACATACAGTCTGCACAGCTGTACCGGTGCAGGAACGGCCGCTGCCGACACCGCAAGTGGCTGTTGCGCCGCGAAACGCATGGACAGCTGCCAGAGAAGTTATTCCCTTTGCTGAAGCAGAAGGACGTGTTGCTGCCGAATCAGTTACGTTTTATCCGCCGGGTATTCCTGTCATCGGTGCCGGCGAAGTCATTACCAAAGAATGTATGGCATATATACAGGAAAAGCTGGCTGAAGGATACCATCCCAACGGACCGGCTGATGGGACATTACAAACGATTTGTGTATTGGAAAGGTGAGACTATGAAAGGCAAATTGATTATTATAGAGGGCGGCGACGGCAGCGGTAAAGCGACACAGACAAAACTGCTTGCTGAACACCTGCAGCGGGACGGAAAAGCTGTCCGGGCGGTCAGTTTCCCTGATTATGACAGCGATTCCAGCGCATTGGTAAAAATGTACCTGCGCGGTGATTTTGGCAGTGAAGCAGATGCTGTGAATCCCTATGCAGCGTCTGCATTTTATGCTGTAGACCGCTTTGCTTCTTATCAGATGAAATGGAAACAGTTTTTGGCAGATGGCGGCATTGTCATAGCAGACAGGTATACGACGAGCAACATGCTGTACCAAATGATAAAAATAGACAGTCCGTCGCAGCAGCATGCCTATTTGGATTGGCTGGAAGATTTTGAATTTGACAAAATGGGACTGCCCAGACCGGACTGTGTCATACTATTGGATGTACCGTTGGCAGTCACCGAACAGCTGATGGCGCAGCGTGTTGGCAAGACCGGCGGCCAGACCGGCGATATTCACGAAGGCAATGAGAATTTTTTGCGGCGCTGTCACGAAGCCTATGATGTTTTGGCAGAAAAGTATCAATGGCAGCGGATTTCCTGTGCAGTTCACAATGAAATGCGGTCTGTTCAAGCTATTCATGAAGACGTATATCAGCAGGTAATGCAGATCGTGCCGTAATATGCACGCTGTATTTTCTTAATGCAGTGAATTGCCAAAATGGACGAAATTCAGGATGCGATTGCCGCGCAGCTGAAAAAATTAGAAAAATAGCCATTATATATTACAAATAAAGAAAAGAAAGGCTGCAAATCGACAGTAAAACTAGACTTTACTGCCGATTTTTTTTATAATAAATTAGTTAGAGTGTTTTTTTTCGGTAAAGGAGGCGGCCTATGTATTCCCAGTATTTTCAGTCGATTATTGGGCATCGGGAAATTAAAAACCGCTTGCTGCGGCTGCTAGAAAAAGACCGCATGCCGCATGCCATGATTTTTGCCGGGCCGGCCGGTATCGGCAAGACGATGATGGCTCGTGCCGTTGCCTCGGCTATGGTTGGACGGCCCCTCTTTGCCAATGTAAATATAGATGAAAAAACAGATATGCCTGTCATCGCCGATAAAGACGACGGCTACTATTTGGCACCGAACGGCGCCATGCTCAAGGTAGACCAGTTTCGGCAGCTGCAGAGTCATTTAGTTTTACAGGGAAAAGCAGGCTGCAAGCGTATATGCCTCATTGACCATGTAGAAACGATGAATGCAGAATTTGCCAACCGCATGCTGAAAATATTGGAAGAACCGCCGACAGGTGTCTATTTTATATTGATTACAGACCAGCCGGCCTTACTATTGCCGACGATTGTTTCCCGCTGCGCAGAAATTCTGTTTGAGCCTGTACGCGATGAAGAAATGCTGCAGGGACTGATGCGGCTGCAGGGCGGCGAGGCCGATAGGTATACGGAGGCTGTGGCTTGGGGCAGCGGCATTGTCAAAACAGTGCTGGCGTATTTGCAGGGAACTGGCGCGCAGGGATTCAAGCGAGCCTTGGATTTTTTGCATATCATGACGACTCACGCCTGCCCGTATGCCAAATGGCTGTCTGTATCCGGTGAGTATACAGATGAAGAAAGTAAAGAGATACTGCACTCACTGGGATTGTTTTTTAGAGATATGGCTGTGCTGCGCAGTGGTGCTGAAACATCACTCTTACGGCTTGCGCCGTATAAACAAGATATGATGAACGTACTGCCCTACTGGACGGATGCGGGCATCTTTCAGATGATGACCATTTTGGAAGAAGGCATAGAAGCGATTACGCGTCATGTCAACACGCGTCTGGTATGGGATTATGTGTGCATACAATGCATAGCACAAAAAGGAGGCATTTAGTTGATAGTTGTAGGTGTACGGTTTAAACCTGCCGGTAAAATATATTACTTTGACCCTACGGAAATTCCTTTGAATTTGAACGACGGCGTCATTGTAGAAACAGCGCGCGGCATGGAATACGGCTCTGTCGTTATTGCGCCGCGCAGTGTAGACTCTGCAGAAGTAGTACAGCCTTTGAAGCCGATTATCCGCAAAGCGACGGCAAAAGATGTACGGCAAGTAGAGAAAAATAAAGAACGCGAAAAGAAGGCATTTTCCATCTGCTTGGAAAAAATTGCCAAGCATAAACTGCCAATGAAACTTATCGATGTCGATTATACATTTGATATGGGAAAAATCATTTTCTTTTTTACAGCCGATGGGCGAATTGATTTTCGGGAACTGGTTCGCGATTTGGCTGCTGTATTTCGGACGCGCATTGAATTGCGGCAGATTGGACTGCGCGATGAAGCCAAAATGATTGGCGGGATTGGCTGCTGCGGCCGGCCGCTGTGCTGCGCCACCTTCTTGGGGGATTTTAAGCCCGTGTCGATTCGCATGGCCAAAGGCCAGGGCATGTCCCTCAACCCGACTAAAATTTCCGGTATTTGCGGCCGTCTGATGTGCTGCCTGCGGTATGAAAACTCCCTGTACACATCGGGAGAACTGAAATGCCAGAATTGTCAGCAGAAATGCGAACAGCAAAAGCCGCCCGTCGTAGGCAAGCGTGTTATTACCGATGAAGGCGTCGGCACGGTACTGCGCGTTCATATGAAAGATCATACCGTCAAGGTACAGCTGGAATCGGGCCACAATGTCAATGTACCTTGGTCGGATGTAGCGGAAACAGAACATGAAGGTTAAGCTGCAGGAGCACGAACGGCTCGATGATTTGGTCTTGGACGGCATGAAAATCATTCAGCGCGACGACCAATTTTGCTTTTCTTTGGATACGGTGCTGTTGGCTCATTTCGGCAGAGTTCCTCATGGCCCGGCATTGGATTTGGGGACAGGAACGGCAGCTATTCCTTTGATATTGACGGCGCGCGGTGCCAGACAGGTTACGGGTGTGGAATTGAACCCAGTTATGGCGGATATTGCGCGGCGCAACGTAGTATTGAATGCGAAAGACGACTGCATTACTATTTTGGAGCAGGATTACCGCCATATCAAAGAATGGGCGGCCAGCGGTGCCTATGCAGCTGTGTATGCGAATCCCCCGTATCGGGAAAAAAGCCGCGGCGCGTATAGTGCCGTACAAGGAATACGCCGGGCCAGACATGAAGAAACAGCGACGCTGGATGACGTATTGACGGCAGTGCAGTATGCGCTTAAATTCCACGGCCGCTTCCGCATGGTTCATATTACGGAACGGTTGACAGATATATTGGAAGCTATGCGCACCCATGACATTGAGCCCAAATGCATACAAATGGTTCACAGCCGCCCCGATAAAAAAGCCAAACTGTTCCTCGTCGAAGGGATTCGCGGCGGCAGTACGGGCATGGAAATCCTGCCGCCTTTGATGGTTCATCAAGCAGACGGCTCATACAGCGACGCTGTACTGCAGTTATATGGAAAAATGTAGCATATCGGTTTTGCAAGAGAAATCAGCAAGGAGCAGATAATGGCAGAAGTATTTCAAAAAGGAACTTTATACTTATGTGCGACGCCTATTGGCAATTTGGAAGATATTACGTATCGAACAGTGCGGTGTCTGCGGGAAGCGGACCTTATTGCGGCAGAAGATACACGTCATACAAAGCAGCTGTTGTCTGCCTATGAGATTGATACGCCGCTTACCAGTTATCATGAACACAACAAGGCCGAAAAAGGTCCCCTGCTGATTCAAAAACTGCAGGAAGGTACGATGCTGGCCCTGGTCAGCGATGCCGGCATGCCGGCAATTTGCGACCCAGGCAGCGATTTGGTGCGCTTGGCGATTGAAGCCGGCATTCCCGTTGTGCCGCTGCCGGGCCCCAATGCAGGTCTTACCGGATTGATTGCTTCCGGTATGGATACGACGCAGTTTACGTTTATCGGATTTTTGCCGAAAACGCAGAAACACCGGCTGCCCGTATTGGAACGCATTCAATCATACGAAGGTACGCTTATTTTTTATGAAGCGCCGCACCGTATTCAAAATGTATTGACTGAAATCATGGCGGTTCTCGGTGACAGACAAGCCGTTCTTTGCCGGGAACTGACTAAAAAATATGAACAATATATGCGCGGTACCCTAAGTCAGCTGCAGCATGCACTGGCAGCCCAGGGGACGCGCGGTGAATTTGTTATTCTCGTTGCAGGAGCAGAGCCTGAAAATCCAGCCGCTGCCGACGGCAACGTTGATTATGCGTCTTTGGTTCAAGAACTCATGGACCAGGGCGTAGATAAAAAAGAGGCTGTCCGCATGGTCGCCAGACGGTGCGGCGTGCCCAAACGCAGTGTGTATCAGGCTGCGCTCACGTTATCATAAACCGGCTCATTTGCCGGTATAGGAGGAAACCACATGTCTGAAAAGAAAAAGTATTACATCACGACCCCAATTTACTATCCAAGTGCCAAACTTCACATTGGGCACACGTATTGCACAACCATTGCCGATTCATTGGCTCGTTTTCATCGTCTGCGCGGCGATGATGTATTTTTCCTGACCGGTTCTGATGAACATGGCCAGAAAATTCAGCGTGCTGCTGAAGCCAAAGGGGTGACACCGATTGAATATGTCGATGAAATCGTAGCCCTTTTCCAGCAGCTTTGGAAAAAATTAAATATTTCCAATGATGATTTTATTCGCACGACACAGCCGCGCCACGAAAAAGTAGTACAAAAATTAATGCAGATTTCCTATGATAACGGCGATATTTACAAAGGCGAATACAAAGGCTGGTACTGTACGCCTTGTGAATCGTTCTGGCCGGAAAACAAGCTGCCGGAAGGAAAGCATATCTGCCCGGACTGCGGCCGTCCGTTGGAATTGGTCAAAGAAGAAGCCTATTTTTTAAAAATGAATAAATACGCAGACCGCTGGCTGAAATTCATTGAAGAAAATCCTGATTTCATTCAGCCGGAATCGCGGCGCAATGAAATGATTGCCTTCGTTAAAAGCGGTTTGGAAGATTTGTGTGTATCCCGTACCTCTTTTGACTGGGGCATCAAAGTGCCTTGGGATCCGAAACATGTGGTATACGTATGGTTTGATGCTTTGGCCAACTATTTAACAGCAGCTGGCTATATAGATGATCCGGAAAAATTCAAAAAGTTTTGGCCGGCAGATTTGCATCTTGTCGGTAAAGAAATCGTTCGTTTCCATACGATTATCTGGCCGATTATGCTGATGAGCTGCGGCCTGCCTTTGCCGAAGAAAGTGTTTGGACACGGCTGGCTGATTGTAGATGGTACGAAAATGAGTAAATCCCTCGGCAACGTCGTCGACCCGATTCCGCTGATCGACCGCTATGGTGCCGATGCGCTTCGGTATTATCTGCTTAAAGAAGTGCGCCTGGGACAAGACGGCAACTTCTCTTTACCGTCCTTTATCAAACGCATTAACTCCGATCTGGCCAACGATTTGGGCAACTTGCTGCAGCGTACATTAGCCATGGTAGAAAAATATGAAGGCGGCGTAGCAGCTGGTCCGTCGGTAAAAGAAGCCGTAGATGCAGATTTGGCAGATTGTGCTGTAAAAACGGCCAAAGACTTTGAAGCATACATGGATGACATGAAGATTAATGATGCCATCAATGACGTTTGGGCACTGATTCGCCACAGCAATAAATATATCGACGAAACAACGCCTTGGGTTTTGGCCAAAGACGATGCCAAGAAAGAACGGCTGCAGACCGTATTGTACAATTTGCTTGAATCCATGCGTATCATTGCAACTTTGATCAGCCCGTTTATGCCTGCCAGTGCGGTTGAAATGTGGAAACAGCTGGGCATGGGTGATTTTGCAGCAGCCAATATTCAAGATGCACAGGTATGGGGCAACTATCCGGCAGATACTAAAGTCTGCAAAGGCCATGCGCTTTTCCCGCGGTATGATTTGGAAGAAGAAATTGCTGAAAACGAAGAAGAAAAGAAAGCAGCACAAGCATGCCCGGCTGCTAAAGAACCGACAAGACCGGAAATCACGATTGATGATTTTGCCAAATGCGACCTGCGCGTAGGGAAAGTTATTGCTTGTGAAAAAATTCCGAAAGCCAAAAAACTGTTGAAATTCCAAATCGATTTGGGTACAGAAACCCGTCAGATTGTCAGCGGCATTTCGCAGCACTATGCGCCGGATGAATTGATTGGGCACTGCGTCGTTGTCGTTACCAATCTCAAACCGGTCAAACTTTGCGGCGTAGAATCAAACGGCATGATTTTGGCTGCTCTTGACGGAGCCGACAAACTGCAGGTCGTTAGTGCAGACGGCATGCCTGCAGGAAGCCGGGTACGCTGATGTTGTTTGATACGCACTGCCATGTCAATGATGAAGCTTATGCAGCAGACCGGGAAGCCATGCTGCAGCGGGCTTTTACAACAGGGTTGACTTATATGATGTGTCCTGGTACGGATATCAAAACATCGGCAGAATCCGTAGCTATGACACACCAATACAAACAGATTTATGCTGCTGTCGGCATTCATCCGGAAGAAGCCGCTTCAGCAACGCCGGAGGGGTTTGAACAGATTCGCCACTGGATTCAGACAGAACCCAAGGTTGTCGCTATTGGTGAAGTCGGCTTGGACTATCATTGGCCCGAACCGTCTCATGAAATTCAGCAGGATGTGTTTATTAAGCAGGTCCAGATGGCTGTGGAATTGGACGTGCCGATTGACATTCATGACAGAGAAGCCCACGGCGACACGATGGATATTCTGCGCCAATACGGCAAGGGTATCCGCGGTGTGTTCCACTGCTATTCCGGCAGTTTGGAAATGGCGGAAGAACTCATTAAAATGGGATTTTATATAGGATTTACCGGCACGATGGTATTTCCTAAATCGACAAAACTCAAACGGATTGTCAGTGAACTTCCCATGGACAGAATCCTTATCGAAACAGACTGCCCGTATCTAACGCCGCCGCCGTATCGCGGCAAACGCAATGAACCAGCCTATGTACAGTACGTAGCTGCAGAAATTGCCCGTCTTCGCAATATGGATGTGGCCGACGTACAGCGGATTACGCTGGAAAATGGCAAGCGAATTTTTGGTATTACAGGAGAATAGGCATGGCAAGACCGAAAATTAAATTGACATTAATCAAAAAAATCGGTACAGGCGGCTGTCATCACGGTCATCGCGTAGGAGATACCTTTGACTTTGATACGGACAGAGGTAAAATCTGTCCGATGGCGATGCATGCCGCTTTCCCCTATGTCGATATTTTGCGGTATGGCGGAACGATACCGGGCCAGCCGGAAGGAACAGCGGTGTTCTGCTGTCCGGATGCGGACGTTATCAATGTCTTTAAGGCAGAAATTGTCTCCCCATCATAAATGATATACAAGACAGCATGATACGCATACGATTTGTCATGCTGTCTTTTTTGACCGGATATACAAAAGAGAGTACGCACCGAAATGATGTTGGTGCGTACTCTCTTTTATTATGCAAGATACTTGGTACAGGTGTTATAGTATGCCCAATCCTTCCAAGAGGATTTTCAGGCCTAGAAGAATTAATACCAGACCGCCGATGCGTTCGGCTTTGGTTTTATATTTCAAGCCAAACAGACTGCCTGTTTTGACGCCGAGGGCAGAGCAGCAGAAGGTTACACAGCCGATAGACACAGCGGCCGGAATAATGGCGACGTCCATAAAGGCAAAGGTGACACCGACAGCCAAGGCATCAATACTCGTAGCGACAGCGAGTGCGAACATCGCCGGAATAGCCATGTTCGCGTCGGGACAGTCTTCTTCGGCAGATTCCTTAATCATATTGGCACCGATGAGCGTTAACAGAATAAAAGCGACCCAGTAATTGTATGAAGTAATGATTTCTGTAAAAAAATTTCCCAAGTAATAGCCAATCGTGGGCATGAGAAACTGAAAGCCGCCAAACCAGGCACCGGCAATACACATGTGTTTCCAGCTGATGCGGCCCAGTGAAAGTCCTTTGCAGACAGAAACGGCGAAGGCATCCATAGACAGGCCAATAGCTAATATAAATAATTCCAATGTATTCATGATAGTGGCTCCTTTTTTGCATAGATACTACAGGGATTAGCGATAAAAAAAGAGACTTATCGACAGTCAACAGACTGCCTCTAAGTCTCATCATTTCAAATAGCACCGGGCGAACTGCGCCAGTATGTCGATACTACTATACATATAGGATGTACTGATTACTCCCTTAAAGCATTGCTTTGTATTATAAGGGATGAAAAGAACATTGTCAATGCTAAAAAAATAAAATTAATAGTAGATTTTTCTGCTGAAAATATAGTAAAATGAAAACAATTATAAATAAGAGGTGAGATATTTATGCAGATTACAGATACTATTTCTATTCAATCCGTACAATTGTCTAATCGATTGGTCATGCCGCCTATGGCACGGCGCATGTCTGAAAACGGCAATGTCCCCAGTGCCTTGTGCCAATATTACAGCGAAAGAGCCTTGGGTGGCTATTTGGGACTGATTATTACAGAACACTGCTATATTGACAAGCTGGGACGAGCTAATCCCAAGCAGGTATCTCTCGGTGACGACGCTGATTTGTTTGGCTTGCAGCAATTAGTTCGCAGCATCCATGCCGCAGGTTCGACGAAGGTTTTTGCGCAGCTGAATCATGCCGGCATAGCTTCCGAAACAGCCGATATCGGCGGCGGCCCCGTAGGCCCCAGCGCAGCTTGGGTTCATCATCCGTGGAGCAGTGAAGCTGTACTTCCTCATGAATTGACAAAAGAAGAAATAGCAGCATTAACTGCTAAATATGCCAACGCAGCTATTCGCGTCCGCTATGCTGGATTTGACGGCGTAGAAATTCATTCAGCACACGGCTATTTATTGGATCAGTTTTATTCACCTCTGACGAATAAACGGCATGACGAATACGGCTGCGATTCGTTGGAAAACCGCGTTCGTTTTCATGTTGAAGTCATTCGGGCAGTACGCCGCGCTGTAGGCAATGACTTCCCTGTGGCGCTGCGTTTGGGAGCCTGCGATTATATGGAAGGCGGCAGCACGATTGCCGACGGCGTGGCAGCTGCCAAAATTTTTGAAAGAGAAGGCATAGATTTGTTGGATATTTCCGGCGGCATGTGCGGTTATACCCGTCCAGGTCACGAAGAAGCGGGGTATTTTGGCGATGCAGCTAAGGCGATTAAGCAGGCTGTATCTATTCCTGTCATGGCAACCGGCGGCGTGCGGACTATTGAAGAAGCCAATCAGCTGCTGGCAGATGGAACGGCAGATTTAATCGGCGTTGGCCGGCCTATTTTACAAGATGCATTATGGGCTAAAAAAGCAATGCAGAAAGCGTAACGTGCCGAGTTCAATAGTTATGATGCCGCTGCGATAACCGTATACATTAAAACGTTTGTAGTTTTTTGCTCGCAGTTTGAAGAAAATGAATCGTCATGCTGCAACCGATGTATTTAAAACTATATAGCAAAAAGGCTGCGACAAAGTGAATTTAAAAATCTCATTTTGTTACAGCCTTTTTGTCATTTCTACGTATATAGCACGTGATTTATTTGCTTTCGAAGAATGCTTTATAAGCTAAATAGCCGCTGTATGCATCGGCTTTAGCTACCAATTCCAGCGGAGCGTGCATGCTGAGCATCGCTACGCCGCAGTCGACGACATCACAGCCCCAATCAGCCATGATATACGCAATCGTACCGCCGCCGCCTTGGTCTACTTTGCCCAGTTCACCGATTTGCCAAGGTACATTGCTGCCGTTGAAGATTTGACGGACTTTAGCTAAAAATTCAGCATTGGCATCATTGCTGCCTGATTTGCCGCGGGCACCGGTATACTTGCAAAGGCAAATGCCATAGCCGAGTTTTGCTGCGTTGTTTTCTTCATATGCACTGGCAAATACGGGGTCGAGAGCTGCGCAGACATCGGCAGACAGGACTTCGCTGTTGCGGAGCATGCGGCGAAGGTACAGTTCTTCTGTTTGTCCCTGCAGTGCCAACAGTTCTGCTGCAAAGTCGAGAAAATACGAGGAATGAACGCCGGTGTTGCCTACAGAGCCGATTTCTTCTTTATCGGCAAAGAGAGCTACCTGCGTTTTTTCGCCGGGAGCGGCTGCGAGAATAGCAGCCAAATTGCCGTACGAGCAAACGCGGTCGTCGTGGCCGTGCGACATAATCATAGAGCGGTCGAGGCCGACTTCACGGCTTTTTTGTGCCGGAATGATTTCCAGTTCTGCGCTGGCAAAATCTTCTTCTTCAATGCCGTATTTTTCTTTTAACAGGGAAAGAATGGTCGGTTTGGTTTTTTCTTCTGTGCTGTTTGTGCCGATAATCGGCATGAGCATTTCCCCTGTAATAGCTTCTGTCAGTTTTTTGGCAGCCTGGTCTTTGCCGAGGTGAGGCAGCAAGTCATTAATATACAAAACAGGATCTTCCGGGTCTTCACCGATAGACACATCAATTTGACGGCCGTCTGCAGTAAAGACGACACCGATAAGGGACAGCGGCATGCAGACCCACTGATATTTTAAGAGGCCGCCATAGTAATGGGTTTTGAAGTAAACGATTTTATTTTTTTCAACGACAGGCATGGCTTTCAGGTCCAAACGGGGGCAGTCAATATGTGAGCCGACAATTTTCATGCCGTCTGCGATGGGTTTGGAACCAATTACTGCTAAAATGACCGATTTTCCTTTTTGGTCCCAATAGACTTTATCTCCAGGCTGCAGCGATGTATATTCGTTCCATGCTTTAAAGCCGGCTTCTTTGGCTTGGCGAAGAATTTCTTTATTGGCCAGGCGTTCCGTGCGGGCCGTATCCAAAAAATGTCTGTAATTTACGTTATATGCTTCCATTTGGCCTCGTTCTTCCGGTGAAAAACGAGCCCATGCACTATGTTCCATATCAAATGGTTTCATGAGTATCCTCCCTTTGTGATTGAGATTTCATCTTAAATTATAATCTTTCTTGGCAAAAAATAAAAGGGGGATATCGGGGACAGATGTCAAGGTAAAAGAAGCAGTCGGCCTAGGAATTTAAAGCGGGGTGTGATATAATCAAGCATATTTTGAAAGAATTTAGGGTACGTCAAGAGGGGGAAGTAGCATATGGTATCTTGCAGTACGATTAAAGCATTAGTCCAAAAATATACAGATGATATTTGCAGTATGCGCCGCCATATTCATGAAAATCCGGAATTGTCCAATGAAGAAGTGGAAACAGCGGCCTATATGGCGCAGATGCTGCGGCAGTTTGGCATAGAAACAGAAGAACATGTGGCGGGCACGCATGCCGTTATCGGCAGATTAACAGGCGGCAGGCCCGGCCCGACAATTGCGCTGCGGGCGGATATGGATGCCTTGTCGATTGCAGAGGAAACGGGGCTTCCTTTTGCATCTCGTCATCCGGGAGTGATGCATGCCTGCGGTCACGATGGGCATATGGCGATTTTGTTGGGGACTGCGCGTGTTCTCAGTGCAATCAAAGATGAATTGGCTGGAACGGTGTTGTTTGTCTGCCAGCCTGCAGAAGAAAAATCGCCTCAAGGCGGTGCGAAAGCGATTGTCCAATCCGGCGTCTTGGATGGCATTGATGCGATTTACGGGCTGCATGTATGGCCCAATCTGCCGACGGGACAAATCGGCGTCAAGGCCGGCCCGATGATGGCGGCATCAGACCATGTGCGCGTCGTGATTCACGGCAAATCAAGCCACGCTGCGATGCCTCACAAAGGAATTGACGCCATTGTAGCAGCTGGGCAGTTTATTACAGCTGCTCAGGATATTATCAGCCGACAGATTAACCCGCTGTATCCGGCTGTCCTTACGTTTGGCCGCATCAGCGGCGGCACGCGGTATAATATTGTAGCGGATACGGTAGAATTAGAGGGGACCTGCCGGACCTATGACAAAGAAGCGCAGGACATGGTAGCAAACGGCTTGAGAAATATGCTGAAAGGGCTGGATTTGATGTACGGTACAGTGAGTGAGCTGCAGTATGAACGAGGCTATGCGGCTGTTGTCAATTCACCGCAGCAGGCAGCGTTTATTGCCGATACGGCAGCCGCATGTTTGGGTGAACAGGCATTGGCTCCTATCCAAGAACCGGCAATGACGGCAGAAGATTTTTCCGGCTATCTGCAGGCATATGACGGCGGCTTTTACTGGCTGGGAACGACCAAACCGGGACAGGAGATGTATCCCCTGCATAATGCCCATTTTGCGGTTGATGAAGCCAGCCTGCCCATCGGTGTAGAACTCATGGCTGCGCTTGCCTGCAAGGCCCTTTCAAAATAAAAAATAGAATCTGTACGATGGTTATACTGATTTTGGAAAATTCATAGATGATTTAGAAAAAACTCATAATAAAAAAAGGAGAATCGCCTCTTGGTCACGAATCTTATAAATAACGTGATTATAGGAGGCGATTTATTTATGAAAGAATATACTAGTGAGCAAATTCGTAATGTAGCAGTACTTTCGCACGATGGCGCCGGCAAAACGGCTGTTGTCGAATCGCTGCTCCTTGCCTGCGGCGCAGTAGATGCTGTTGGCGTAGGCAAAGATAATAAGCATATCATGGATTATGAACCGGAAGAAATTAAACGAAATGTAACGATTCAGCTGGGAATCGCGCCGTGCGAATGGGAAGGATATAAACTCAATTTCCTAGATACGCCGGGGTATTCGGAATTCTGCGGCGAAGTGCGGGCTGCCCTTCGTGCCAGTGACGGCATTCTGCTTGTCATTTCTGCTGAATCAGGCGTCGAAATGGATACGGAACGGGCCTGGGATTATGGCGTAGAATTGAATCTGCCCCGTATGGTGTATGTCAATAAAATGGATGCAGAACATGCAGATTTCTTCGGCTGCCTGAAAAAAATGCGCGATGTATTTGGCAAATCCATTATGCCCCTGCAGATTCCGATTGGAGAGGGCAAAGATTTCCGCGGCATGATTGATGTCTGCAAAATGATTGCCTGGGAATGGAAAGACGGCAAATGTGAAGAAATCAAAGTTCCGCCTGAATATATGGCCAAAGCCCGTGAAGTTCGTGAAATGTGCATGGAAGCGGCTGCTGAAGGCGATGACGAACTTTTGGAAAAATACCTCAACGGCGATGAACTGACGATTGAAGAACTGCGCAAAGGCCTTCGCCAAGGGATGCTGACAGGCCGCGTCTGCCCGGTGATGTGCGGCAGTGCAACGTATCATATTGGCACGGCTGAACTGCTTCGCCGTATTATTACGTATATGCCGGCGGCTTCGCAGAAAGTCATGATGGGAACGGATAAAAAAACAGGAGAACCAGTCGTCGTATATCCAAACAAACCATTTACCGGCTTTGTTTTCAAAACGCTTATTGATCCCTTTGCCGGCAAGCTTAGCTACGTCCGCGTCTTCTCCGGCGAATTGAAGGAAGGGGACAAGCTGTATAATGTCAGCCAGGACAAAGAGGAAAAACTGGGCAAGCTGCTGACGTTGGTTGGGAAAGAACAAGTGCCTGTTACAAAAGCCGTGGCCGGTGATATTGTCGTATTGCCCAAACTGCAGCAGGCACGAACCGGTGACACGTTTGCGGTACCGGATTTCCCCATTGTCTACGATCCGATTCGGTTCCCCAACCCGCTGCATACCGTCGCTATGGTGCCGGAAAAGAAAGGCGACGAAGAAAAATTGATGAATGCGCTGCTGCGCATTAGCGAAGAAGATCCGACCTGCCAAGTAGAAAAGAGCGTAGAAGGCAAACAGCTTATCGTTCACTGCATGGGTGATGTCCATCTGGATCACATCATGAATAAAATGGAACGCAAATACGGCATTAAAGCTATATTGCAGGATGTTTATATTCCTTATCGCGAAACCATTAAAGGCAAGGCTACTGCTGAAGGAAAACATAAAAAACAAAGCGGCGGTCATGGTCAGTATGGTCATGTTATATTGGATATTGAACCGCTGCAGAATGGTGAAGACTTTGAATTTGTCGATGCTATTTTTGGCGGTGCCGTACCGCGGCAGTATATCCCGGCGGTTGAAAAAGGTGTCAAAGAAACATTGGAAAAAGGCCTGCTGGCAGGGTATCCGATGATTCATGTGAAAGTTACCTTGAAAGACGGCTCGTATCACTCTGTCGATTCTTCTGAAATGGCATTTAAAGTAGCGGCGGCATTGGCGTTGAAAAAAGGCGTGCCGGAAGCGAAACCGGTGCTGTTGGAACCGATTTACAGTGTCGATGTAGTAGTGCCGGAAGAATATATGGGCGATGTCATGGGTGATTTCAGCGGCCGCCGCGGTCGTATTTTGGGTATGGAACATCACCGCAACCGTAAAGGCATTATCGTCGTCAAAGCACAAGTTCCTTTAGCGGAAATGAAAGGCTATGTCACAGTCCTTCGTTCCATGACACAAGGCAAAGGTACATTTAATATGACGTTCTTTGATTATGAAGAAGTACCTAAGAAACTGCAGGATGAAATTATTGCCAAAAAACAGGAAGCGAAAAAAGAATAAATAATCCCTCCTCACAAAAAGGGGCTGTCGCACAAACAAAGCGACAAGCCCCTTTTTCCATGCCGTGTTTAGCCGATTGTTTGTAATAGTAACGGTATGAAAGAACATAGTACATGACGATGAACCATTTCCTGCAGCAATCTCTATAAGTATGCTCTATGGGATGCGGAACCATATGCAAACGTGTTCAGACATCCATTGTCATTTTTAAAGATTGGTCATACAATACAGAATATATGAAAATACCATAACAAAGCTATCTGGTAATATGTCAAGTCCTTAAAACAAAGATTTGAAGAAGAAATTCAG